>CABQMM010000462.1 GCA_902465215.1 uncultured Bacillota bacterium | reverse complement strand
TTTCAGAGAACGATGCCGCCTGGGAGCGCGGCGCAGCCCGGATGAGCGGCTGGGGCGGTGTGAATGGTTCCGGAAGTGCTGGTTCTAGCCGCACGCTGGATCCATATAAGAGCGCTTATAGTTCCAGCAGCCGTCCAGCCAGCCCGGCACCGTCATTTGGCAAGGCATTTACGGTCCAGAAGGCCGACCATCTTTCCTACGGCGAGGGCGACCGAGTCCGCCACCTCAAATTTGGCGAGGGAACGGTGCAGAAGATCGCGGACGGCGGCAAGGATTTTGAGGTGACGGTTAATTTTGACCGCGTGGGCGTGAAAAAAATGTTCGCTTCATTTGCAAAACTGGTGAAATGTTAGACCGTGTTTGCCGTATTGTTACGGTACACGTATGCGAAAACAGTAATGCCGTATTAAAACATTTTCGCCAGATCCAATAAAAAATATAGTAAAATCGGCTGAGAGATGGTATAATAAAATCAAGAATTGCGGATCAAAACGCGGGAAAGGATGTGGAGTGTATGAATAAATTTGATATGATGAGCAAAGATGCGCTCTCCAGAGTAGAAGAGATCATGAATGCAACCAAACTGAATGAATTCCTTCACAGAAAAGAAGAAGAGGAGAAACAGAAAAACTGTATTCTCTGGATTTTAGCCATTATCGGTATTGTAGCAGCAGTTGCAGCGATTGCATACGGCGTATATCGTTTCTTTACTCCAGATTATCTGGAAGATTTCGAGGACGACTTCGATGATGATTTCGATGATGATTTCTTCGAGGATGAGAGCGACGAGAAAGAGAAGAAAGACTGATTGTGATAATTTAGTCAATGAATCAGAAAAAATACTGCGCGGAACCGGAAAATCGGTTTCACGCAGTATTTTTTATGCCATAGGAAAGTTTGAAAATTAGCTGTGAGTTGAAAAATCATTTGCAGTTGGTGATTATAGTGCGGTAAAAGCCACTGAGAGAAGGAGCTATATAGTTATCAATGAAAAAAGGTGAGATTTACGAAGAAACTGTAGAACGGATTGAGTTTCCAAATAAGGGCGTAGTTGTGATAGATGGAGAGAAAGCGATCGTCAAAAATGCGCTTCCGGGACAGAAGATCCGGTTCCGTATCAATAAAAAGCGCGGCGGTCGATGCGAGGGTATGCTTTTGGAGGTTGTCGAGCACTCAAAGTTAGAGACGGCAGAGGATGTATGCCCGCATTTTGGTATCTGCGGCGGATGTCTTTATCAGCCGATTCCGTATGAGGAACAGCTTGCGATCAAGGAAAAACAGGTTCGTTCCCTTCTGGATGCGGTATGTCCGGAATATGAGTTTGAGGGCATCTTAGGCAGCCCGCTGGTGCAGGGCTACCGGAATAAGATGGAGTTTTCTTTCGGTGATGAGGTCAAGGATGGTCCTATGTCGCTGGGAATGCACAAGCGCGGCAGTTTTTATGATGTGGTTACAACCGGCGAATGCCATATCGTGCATCCGTATTTTTGCAAGATTCTT
>CABQMM010000461.1 GCA_902465215.1 uncultured Bacillota bacterium | reverse complement strand
GTGCCAGCACAATGCCCCAGATAACAAAAGGCGAAAGCGCAATGACAACATACGCAGACTTCGTAAAGAGACAGCGGCTTCCCGCGTAAAACATTCCGGCCTTCAAATCTTTGCCGTAAAACGGCTTCCTGCCGCTGAACATTTTGATGAAAAAGCCATGAACGCCTTCGTGCAGAAAGATATAAGTCACAAGCCCGATTATCATCCCTGCAATCGCAAATGCAATTTGGAAATTTGACATCGAAAAGGCTTCCGAAATCGGATGTTTCAGCACATACAGCCCGTAAAGTGCCATCGCTGCAATGATTGCAAGACCTGAAACTGCCAAGGTTTTCGAAGAGCTTTCCAAATTCGCACCGCTGCCGGCCTCGTCACGCGCGGTATCCGCCGTCTCTCTTCCGCTTAAATCAACGATTTCATAAAGTTCATATCCGCATGGCAGATGCTCGAACGCATAGTCCCTCATTTGAGAGCCTCCAAAACAGCGTCCGCCATTTTGTCCGCGTCCACCGTGCCTTTATGTAAAACAGGCTTCTTGTCCAGGTCTTTCAAGCCGTAAGGAATTTCAACACCTGTAGCCTTTGCAAGCGCTGCGACATATTCAAAACCGTCTTTGCAAGGTCCGATACCGCATGCCTTTGCAACGCTCTCCGCAAACTTATATGCGCTCGCCGTTGAAGCGATGACCGTCGGAGTTTTGTCCCCCGTCTCGCTTGCATAATCGCAGTAAACCTTGTAGGCAACCGCCGTGTGCGTATCCATCAGGTAATGGCTTACCGTCCACATTTTGCCGATTGTCGCAAGCGTCTCCGCTTCTGTACAAAAACCACCATAGAAGTCCTTGAGCGCCTCGCGCACCTTCTCGGAAACCGTGTAAACCTTGTCCTTTTCAAGTGCCGACATCCACTCGGAGACGAGCTGCCCGTCCCTGCCGCTGAGCAGATAAAGCAGACGCTCCAGATTGCTGGAAATCAGAATATCCATCGACGGTGAATTCGTGCAGTAGAACTTGCGCACATCGCTGCGAATATCGTAGCTGCCGCTGCGGATAAAGTCCGTCAGAACCTTGTTGTCGTTGGATGCGCAAAGGAATTTTGCAATTGGAACACCCATCAGGCGTGCGTAATATGCCGCCAAAATATTTCCGAAATTGCCCGTCGGCACCACGACATTCATCGGCTCGCCGACCTTCAGTGCGCCTTCTGCTGCAAGCTTCAGATAGCTGTAAACATAGTAAGCCACCTGCGGCACGAGCCTTCCGACATTGATGGAGTTCGCTGAGGAAAGCTTGATGCCCTTCTCCGCGAGCTTCTTCGCAAAATCATCGTCATTGAAGATTCTCTTCACCCCAGTCTGCGCATCGTCAAAATTTCCGTGAATCGCAAAAACATGGGTGTTGCCTCCGGTCTGTGTCACCATCTGTCTTTCCTGCACCTGGCTCACGCCGTCGCACGGATAGAATACGACGATTTCCGTTCCCGGAACATCCGCAAAACCTTCCAGCGCCGCCTTTCCGGTATCT
>CABQMM010000460.1 GCA_902465215.1 uncultured Bacillota bacterium | reverse complement strand
GAGAAGGAAAAGCTGGCTGTCATTCGTAACGGTCGTTCCCATGAGTTCCTCGATGACTTTGTAATAAAGCCCTTCCGCAAGACGCGGCTCTAAGACGACGATTCCGCTTGCCATATCCGCTTTTACGATTTTGATTTCGCGAATGATATTTCCGTCTGCAATCATAGAACAAGTATTCAGCACCTGCCCCATCGTCTCGAAGCTTCCCATCCAGTTTCTGACGCTTTCAATCATCGTCTTCTTAATCCAGTGCTCGCTCGGGAGCGCATCCAGATAACCGGGGAGCTCAAAGTCGACCTCGCAGACCGGGAACTGATAAATCAGCTTGTCGAATAGATCGTCGACTCATCCGCTGGCAGTTTGTCAGGACTACGGGCACTTCATATTTTTCTTCCAGCTCCTGTGCAAGCTGCCTGCTTCTTTCATCCTGCGGCGTCGCGGAATTTACGACAACGACGAACGGTTTTTCAAGTTCCTTGAGCTGTGCAACCGTCTTTTCTTCTGCTTCTATGTAATTCTGCCGCGGAATTTCACCGAATGAGCCATCCGTCGTTACGACTACGCCCACAACCGAATGTTCTTTGATGACTTTTTCCGTTCCGATTTCAGCCGCCTGACTGAACGGAATTTTTTCTTCCTGCCACGGCGTGGAAACCATTCTTTCTTTTCCCTCTTCTTTGTCGCCAATCACGCCCGGCACCAGATAGCCTACACAATCGACCAGTCTTACATTCAGATTTGCGCCTCCTGCCGATGATACGGGCACCGCATCCGGCGGTATGAATTTCGGCTCGGTCGTCGTAATCGTCTTGCCCTCGCCGCTCTGCGGAAGTTCATCCATCACCCTCGTCTTTTCATACGGATTTGCCATGTTCGGAAAGACCATGACATCCATAAAACGCTTGATAAATGTGGATTTTCCGGTTCTCACAGGCCCCACGACACCGATATAAATATCTCCGCCTGCCCTTTTGCCAATTTCTTCATATATATTCCCCTTTATCATAAAAACCCCTCCGTAAAAGCCTGCTTTTTACCAAAAGTATATGAGCTTTTCCGAGGGGTTATGCCTGTTTCTGAAATTCTAAAATTTCGGAATTTTTAAATTTTTTTCTTTAAATCTCTGCTTCGCCTTCGAGGCTGAAGGTGTTCGCGTCTGTAATTCTCACATTTACAACTTTTCCGATCATATCCGGAGTTCCTTTGAAATTAACGAGCTTAAAAGTCTCTGTTCTTCCGCCGTAGGTCTTGGAGTTGCGTTTGGACGGTCCGTCCACCAGAACCTTCTCGACTCTGCCGATATATTCTGCATTTTTTTCTGCCGAAATCCGGTTGATGACATCGACAAGGCGATTGAATCGGTCATGCTTGACTTCTTCGGGAATCTGATTCTCAAATTTTTCCGCCGGAGTGCCTTTGCGCACGGAATACAGGAAGGTAAACGCCGAATCATAGCGCACCTCTTCGCAAAGCGTGAGCGTTTCCTCGAATTCCTCTTCCGTCTCTCCCGGGAATCCAACGATAAT
>CABQMM010000459.1 GCA_902465215.1 uncultured Bacillota bacterium | reverse complement strand
GTCCGCCATATCGGATATCTTGGAAGCGAATGCCGTCACATGACCAAAGAGCCGGATGGCCGGCTGCAGAGACAGTCCCAGGACATGGACGCACTTCATCAGGAGATCGCCCGTATCCTTTGCCTTTTCCGCCGCGGCAAGGAAATGCCCCAGGTTCCTCGCGTTCTTCCGCTGATGCTCCGCCCGGTAGATGGCGTCTTTGTAATCCTGTTCCTTTCCCGATACGATATGGTAGGTAACCTTATCGGTTCCATCCGGGTTTTTCTTTAAAACATCGACCTTTGCGATGATCCCTTCTCCCTCCAGGTATTCATATGCTTCTTTCCTGTAGCTCTCCCGAAATTTCATCCGGCCCTACCGACCGTCAAATCCACCTGGTAGGCATCCGCAATCTTTTTGATCGCGTCCTGCATGGAAGCGATATTTTCATACTGGATCCCGCGCAGGACCCCACAGGCCACGATATAATTCTTACAATGTTCAATCAGTTTCCGTTCTTCCGAATCTGGTGCTGCCATAGAAATTTCCTCCCTTGGTGTTTGTTTCCTTCAGTATGTGGCACGCAGCGGAATAATCGCCGGCAGAAAACGCATGGCATCCCATTAATTTTTTTACCCAATAAAAAACTGACCACAAAATGTGGTCAGAGCCTGATTGGTAAATGCATCGCTTTTTCTTTATTTTTTACAAAGGACAAGGCAAATATGGGTCTATTGAAGTGATCCAGCTTGTTGATGAAGCTTTGGGTTATAATGCCTTAACACTTTTTGGCAAAAAATGGCCCATTCCATCGTAATGGAATGGACCATAAAATCAGTTAATATTAGGGCTACTGAACAAATTTTTGCATAATTTCAGGCGTAATATCCTTGGCTGATAACTGATGTTCTTTAATAAACCTTGCATATCCGCGTACATCAAAAGGTTCCATAAATCCGCCGCTATAGATGTTATGCTCATTCTTTTTGATAAAAACGTTAGCGATTTTATCACTTTCAAATGCATTCGTCACTCCACACACAATCATATACCTCCCTGATTTTTTGTGTCGCATCATCAGACAGCATAAAACGATACTGATGTTCGGAACTCGGCCAACATAGTATTGATATATTTCGCGATCCATTGCGTCTCCATACACAAATCCATCATATCCATGCTTGACAGATATTTCTTAGGCAGGATGGCAGATCATATTTTCCTGGTTTTGTATCGCATCAGCGTTCGCATTCTTCTTCTATTTTATATATGAATTATAACGGTATACCGTGATTTTTTCAAGGTATCAGCGGTATTTCTTTTTATCTCCTTTTTCTTTTCTTGTTGTTTGCATTATCCGTCCCACAATCATCGCACATTGAGATTGCCCTTTTGCGCTCTCATCGCCATTCCTCCTTCCTCAATACCTCGTCTTAACAATTACACCGTCAGTATGTCCCTACGCCCTATGCTAAAATGTAATCTTATATACGGAATAAAAAATACCATTTTAGCATTTATAATTTGATATTACTATGAATCGTGGTAGAATATAC
>CABQMM010000458.1 GCA_902465215.1 uncultured Bacillota bacterium | reverse complement strand
TTCGCCAGTTTAAAGCAAGGAAAAGCGTAGTCGCCCATCTTGGAGTCCTGCGGAACTTCTATCATTTCCTGAATTTCGGAAAGCTCCAAATCGCTGACCTGTTCTGCGATTAACTTCGCAATTTCTTCTTTAAAATTTACCATTTTATTTTCTCCTTTTCCGTTATGATTTCAATTCCCTGTGCGCGCAGCATGGAGGCGAAAACACCGTTTCCGTCCACCAGCGTGCCGCTGAATGTTCCGTCGTATATTTTGCCGAATCCGCAGGACGGGCTGTTTGCCTTGAGAATCGCCCCTTCGATCGGCTCATTTTTCATTGCGGCCATCTGCATACAGATTTTAAACGAGATTTCAGCGCCCTTGAGGAACTTTTCCGTCACATCCTCGCCTTCACTGTTTAAAATCCGGTTTCCGACCTTTTCTGCCGGCGGCCTGGGCGTAGGAAGATTTCCTGCACTTTCCGGACAGACGACGAGGTATTCGTGTTCCTCACAGAACCTGATTACATCCTCGTTTCGGTTGTTTCCGCCGTTATATTTACAATTATGGCCCAGCAGACATCCGCTTATAATATACATCTTTACTCCTTTAATTTAACGATTGTAACACCGTCTCCGCCTTCATTATAGCCACCCTTGCGGTAGGAAGCTATAAGCTTGTGCTTTTTGAAGCTGCGTCTGAGACCCTCTTTCAAGACACCTGTGCCGTTTCCGTGAATGACAGTGACTTCTTTCAAACCTGCCATATAGGCGTCGTCAATATATTTATCGACATTCATCAAGGCATCTTCCAAATTCTGACCCTGCACATTGACTGACATCGATATGGTCTGTGCTTTTTTGCGATACAGATTTCCGTAGCCGCCTGTGCGAGTTTTTTTCTTCTTCGTGCCGTCGATGATGAGCATTAAATCGGAAACATTGACATTGATTTTCATGATGCCGACCTTTACCGTCAAATCGCCTTTTTCGTCCGGCAGGGTGAGTACTTCGCCATTCTGGTCGAGGGTGAGAATCTTTACGCGGTCGCCCGTCTGAAGCTCTTCTGCGGTCACCGGATTCGCATTTACCGGTCTTTCCAGCCCGTCTGCGTAGCGGTTTTCGCTTTCCTTGATTCTGCGTTTGCTCTTTTCCAGACGCTTCGTCCGCTCTCCGAGGCTTTGGACCTTCGCCAGTTCCTTCAGTTCCTTCTGAACACCTGCGGCGGTTTCACGCGCTTCCTTAATGATGGCTCTCGCCTCTTCCCGTGCGTCCTTCAAAACCTTGCTTTCGCGTTTTTCCAGCTCCCGCTGTCTTTTTTCGAGTTCTTCTTTCTGCTTCTTCAGCTCATCTGCGAGGCGGATTGCCTCGTCGCGTTCTTCCTGCGCCTTGCGCTTATCGTTTTCGATTGCGCTGATAACCTCTTCGAAAGCGATGTCGCCTTTTTCTATGAGCTGATTGGCTCTGTCTATGATTTTGCCCGGAAGTCCCAGTTTCTTCGAAATCTCAAAAGCATTGGACTTGCCCGGTACGCCGATGGAAAGTCTGTAGGTCGGACT
>CABQMM010000457.1 GCA_902465215.1 uncultured Bacillota bacterium | reverse complement strand
CACCTTCCACAAGTCTGAGAACTTCTTCCGCAAGCTCAATTCCGCCTTCGCTGCCTTTTCCCCATACTTCGGAGAGTGCAACATTAACACCGAGTTCTTTGCATTTTTCTCTGACAAGCTGAAGTTCCGCTTCTGTATCGGTCGGGAATCTATTGATTGCAACTACGCATGGGAGTCCGTAGTTCTGCGTTACGTTTTCCACGTGCTGCAGAAGGTTTGGAATACCCTTTTCGAGTGCTTCGAGGTTTTCGTTATTGAGGTCAGCCTTCGCAACGCCTCCGTGATATTTCAGTGCTCTTACGGTTGCAACAACAACAGCCGCATCCGGTCTGAGGCCTGCTTTTCTGCACTTGATGTCGACGAATTTTTCTGCTCCGAGGTCAGCAGCGAATCCTGCTTCTGTGATAACGATGTCTCCGAGTTTTAATGCCATCTTTGTAGCCATAACGGAGTTGCATCCGTGTGCAATATTTGCAAAAGGTCCGCCGTGTATAAATGCCGGAGTATGCTCCAGTGTCTGTACAAGGTTTGGTTTGAGCGCGTCTTTAAGGACAGCGGCTACTGCGCCCTGAATCTTAAGGTCCGCAACGGTTACCGGCTTGTCATCATAGGTGTAGGCCACGATAATCTGTGCGACTTTTGCTTTTAAGTCCGCAATGTCATTTGCAAGACAAAGGATTGCCATAATTTCACTTGCAACCGTGATTTCAAATCCGTCCTCGCGAGGAACGCCCTGCATTCTGCCGCCGAGTCCGTCAACGATGTTTCTGAGCTGTCTGTCATTCATGTCAACAACTCTCTTCCAAGTGATTTTCTTAACGTCGATACCGAGCTGATTGCCCTGCTGAATGTGATTGTCGAGGCATGCTGCAATGAGGTTGTTTGCAATGCCGATTGCGTGCATATCACCCGTAAAGTGGAGGTTAATGTCTTCCATCGGAACAACCTGTGCATATCCGCCGCCTGCTGCACCGCCCTTTACTCCGAATACAGGTCCAAGGGAAGGTTCTCTTAATGCTGCGAATACATTCTTGCCGAGTTTATGAAGCGCATCTGCAAGGCCTACTGTAGTGGTTGTCTTTCCTTCGCCCGCAGGAGTCGGAGAGATGGCAGTTACGAGTACCAGTTTGCCATCCGGAGCATCTGCCTTATCTTTTAAAAGACTGTAATCAATCTTTGCTTTATACTTACCATATTGTTCGATGTATTTCTCATCGATTCCTGCATCGGCTGCAATCTTGCTGATGTTTGTCATCACAGACTCTTGTGCAATCTGAATGTCGCTTTTGAATTCCATTTTGTCTCCTCCTGCTTATATATTTTTTAAAAAAGTTTTTCTATGAATCGGCGTTATGCCGTATTTCGCAATTCCGTCGTAATGCGCCCGGGTTCCATACCCCTTATTGCTTTCAAACGCATAATATGGATATTCCTTGGCATAATCCTGCATCATTCTGTCTCGTGTCACCTTCGCTACAATCGAAGCTGCCGCAATCGAAAGGCTTTTCGCATCGCCCTTTATCAGCCCTGTCTGCGGGATTTTG
>CABQMM010000456.1 GCA_902465215.1 uncultured Bacillota bacterium | reverse complement strand
TAGCCCAGTGCTTTCTCAGGCACATCCATTAGCAAAAGCACCGCCGCAAAAACAAGGAGCACAACTCCCAAATATCCTATGTATTTTATTCTTTCCCTCAGAAAGCTTTGAAAAAATTTCATCATTCGATTATATACCCTACCCCGTGTTTCGTGCGGATAAAGTCCTCAAGTCCTGCCGCATCCAGTTTTTTTCTCAGGCGGTTGACATTCACCGTCAAAGTGTTTTCGTCCACGAATAAATCCGTCTCCCAGAGCCGCTCCATCAGCTTTTCCCTGCTCACGACTTTCCCTTTATTCTCCATCAGGCTCAATAAAATCCGATATTCGTTTTTCGTCAAATCAATTTTTTCTTCCTTATATGTAAGCGTGTTGTCGCCCGTATTGAGGATCGCTCCGCAGTGCTCAATCACCGGAGTTCCCTGTGAAAAGTTGTACGCTCTCCGCAGCAATGCCTGGAGCTTTGCCATCAGAACGCTTTGGTCGAAAGGCTTGGGAATAAAATCATCGGCCCCCATATTCATCGCCATTACGATGTTCATATTATCTGCCGCCGATGAAATGAAAATAATCGGTACCTGTGATATTTTGCGAATTTCACTGCACCAGTGATAGCCGTTAAAGAACGGGAGCGTAATATCCAGCAGCACGATATGCGGCTGAAATTCCGCAAATTCTTTCAATACATTTGTGAAATCTCCGCAAATTTTTACTTCCATCCCCCATGCACATGCCTGCATCTTGATTGCCTGTGCAATTCCTGCTTCATCTTCAATGATAAAAAGTCTGTACATTCCGTTTTCCTCTTCTTCCCGCTTCCAAAATACTTTTCTTCAGTATACCACAGATTCCTTGTTAAAATATAAACTTTTCTTGCCATTCGCGTTTTTTTTGGTACACTACTATTGGGGTAGTTTTAACATGGATTTAAATTTGATTTAACATTTAATTCACAATATGCGGGGATAAAGCCTGAAATGGCTGGGAAGGCGAACATATGAATGTATTTGATTTTATATCTCTCTTTGGCGGACTTGCTCTTTTCTTATACGGCATGCGCCTTATGGGAGACGGACTGCAGCAGGGTTCCTCCGGCGCGCTGAAAAAATTTATGGAAAAGGTGGCGAACAATCCGCTTACCGGCTTTCTGCTCGGTCTTTTGGTTACCGCAATTATTCAAAGCTCCACAGCAACCATCGTGCTGACATCCGGACTTGTCGGAGCGGGAATTCTTTCCCTTCGTCAATCTATCGGCATTATCCTCGGCGCCAATGTCGGAACGACGATTACCGGACAGATTATCCGGCTTCTGGACATCGACGGCGATGCCGCTTCGTGGCTGAATATTTTCAAACCTTCAACGCTTGCCCCGGTTTCGGCTATTATCGGTATTCTTATCATTATGACTTTAAGCTCGACCAAGTCGGACATCGTCGGCAAGGTCGCTATGGGCTTCGGTATTCTTTTTACCGGACTTCTTAATATGACCGCTGCGGTAGCGCCGCTTTCCGAATCGGAACCCTTTGCAAGCCTTTTCATTCGTATGGCGGAT
>CABQMM010000455.1 GCA_902465215.1 uncultured Bacillota bacterium | reverse complement strand
CTTAGACTTCAGTATAATGTCTAAAATTTCGTCGCCGTATTTTGACATCCCGATCACCTCATTTCATTTTTAGAATTAGAATAATTTTAATTCTTGAGTTTATAATACACGAACTTTTTTCATTTGTCAACAACTTTTTTAGAATAATTCTAATTTTTTTCTAAACTGATTTCTGAGAACATTTTTAATGCCGTTTCAATGATTTCATCCGGAAATTCGTAATTTACTGTATGGAGCTGTGCATAGGCCTGCCCGTCGCCGATGCCGAAGAATGCTCCCGGTGTTTTTTGAAGGTAGCAGCCGAAATCTTCCGACCAGCGCATAGCTTCCGTAAGCTCGATAACGGATGCACCTGCCCGCTCAGCAGCCCGCTGTACTTTATCCACACATTCATCGTGATTTTCCGTTGCCGGGAAACGCTCGATTTCTTCGATTTGAAGTGTCAAGCCTTCCTCTGACGCTTCTTTTTCTGCCAGGCTGCGGATTTGGGCAAGATATTCATTGAAGACTGACTCTTTTTCGCTTCGTACTGTCATGCGTAAAGTTCCGTTTGAGGCGGAGACCCCATAGTTCGCACTTCCGACATCCATTCCAATCAGCGTCATCAGCACGAATCCCTTCTCTTTCTTTATTTTTGCGGTAAGCTCCTGCACGGCAAGCAGCAGCCTTGCCAGAGCATAGCCCGGATTCTTTCCTGCTTCCGGGTAGCCCGCATGGCTCGGAGTTCCGGTCATTGTAATCGCAAGCCCCGTTGACGCACACGCAAAAGTTCCGCGACGCGCAAGAACGCTTTTCTCAGGAAATCCCGGTATATTATGCAGACCGTAAATTTCCTTTACATTCTTTTCCGCAAGAAGCTTCGCGCAGATTGCAGCCCCCTCTCCGGTTTCTTCCGCCGGCTGGAAAATCAAATAAATATCTTTGTCCGTTTTTCTTTCATCAAGGCACAGCGCCAAACCTGCGAGAATTGCAGAATGTCCGTCGTGACCGCAGTAATGTCCGGGCTTTCCGTCTTTGCCGCACACTGCGTCCATGTCTGCGCGAAAAGCGATTGCTCCACGCTTCGTCCTCGCCTGTCCGCCCTCTTTTGCGTATTTTACTGCATAAAACCAGCTTCCGCAGTCCGAAACATCTAAATCTGTGTTCTCGGAGATAAAACTCATAAGTAATTTCTTTGTTTTCGCCTCATGCATGGATTTTTCCGGCATACTGTGAAGTTTTTTCCTCAGTTCTTTCGTCTTTTCAATAATCTCTCTTTTCATTTTTTTGCGCTCCCTTCTGCTTCTTCGTTAAGTTTAAGCTGAAACACAAAACGTGTCAAGAATTAACAAAAAAAGGGACTTTCATTTGTCGTGATTTGTGTTAAAATAGCAGTATGATGAAATTTGATATGCACTGTCATACAAAAGGAGGCTCCATCGACTCGAGTGTCAGCGTGGAAAGATATATTGAGCTTTTATCGGCTCAGGGTTTCGATGGAATGTTAATTACCGATCATGATTCATATAAAGGTTACCGCAAATGGCAGAAGTCAGAAAAAAAATCCAAAGGAGGGG
>CABQMM010000454.1 GCA_902465215.1 uncultured Bacillota bacterium | reverse complement strand
CGTGTCGCAAGCTCATATACAACGACCTCGACGCCTCCGGCACGGGACGGAAAATCCTTGTGCCCGATCATCGCAATCCTCATAAAATCCGACCTTCTATTCCCCGTCCTTGCGTATCATTGCAAGAATCGTTTTGAATACGATTGAAATATCCATCGCCAGGTTGCGATGAAGGATATAGTCGATATCCATCTCGACCCATCTGCCAAACGGGATATCGTTTCTGTGCGGCTGCACCTGCCAGATGCAGGTCAGTCCCGGTGTCACAAGCAGCCTGATCTTCTGATGCTCGGTGTACGTCGCAACCTCGGACGGAAGCGGCGGACGCGGTCCGATTATCGTCATATCGCCCTTTATGACGTTTATAAGCTGAGGCAGCTCGTCCAGACTTGTCATCCGGAGGAATTTCCCCACTTTTGTGATCCGAGGATCGTTATCGACCTTGAAAACAGGTCCGTCCATTTTGTTGAGCTTCATAAGCTCGCCTTTCCGCGCCTCGGCATCGGATACCATTGTGCGGAATTTATACATTTCAAATTCTTTTCCGAATCTTCCTGCTCTTGTCTGTTTGAAAATCGGGTTATGTCCGTCAAAGCAGAAGATCACCAGTCCTATCAGCAACATGATCGGCGCAAACACTATCAGTGCGACAAGCGAGAGAATTATATCCACGGTCCGCTTCACCTTCCAGAAATACTTCCGGTTATGCATATTGCACTTTTTCAGTATTTCCTCAACGAGCGCCTTCTCGGCAGGATCTTTTATTTTTTCTTCCGCTATGTATGCCATTTTGTGTCTTGATTCTCCCGATAATATACCAAAAACACATTTGCGAAAAGCAAACGGTTCAACAAAAATCATTATATCAATATTCATGCATATTATAAGGTATTTTTTGTATAATGTCAATACACGCTTTTTACCATACATATACTTTCAGATTCAAAAATGCTGTCGAAATTTACTTTTCGCAATCTTCCGTTCAGTGGATATCATTTACACAAACAACGTTGCGAAACCATTAACTCCGAAGTAATCTTCGAAAGCCGCGCAGCATATAATCAAGCGGTGATATGATATGTTTTCTGCCGTACTCGGTATACTTGCAGGGGCGTTCCTGCTCATGCTCAGAGCACAGGGCAGCGGCGCATTCCCGCCGCCGCTTGACAAAAAAACGGAACACGAGCTGTTTGTCAGGGCGCGCGCGGGAGACAGGGCTGCGCGCTCCCTGCTCATTGAACACAATCTGCGGCTTGTCGCACACATCGTGAAAAAATACTACACTGCAAACCGCGACCAGGACGACCTGATCTCGGTCGGCACGATCGGGCTTATCAAGGCAATCGATTCCTTCAACATCGACAACGGTGCGCGGTTTGCGACGTATGCCGGAAAATGTCTGCAAAACGAGATACTCATGTATTTCAGAGCGCAGAAAAAGCAAAGTATGGAGAATTCACTTTCGGATGCTGTCGACGTTGACAAGGACGGGAATCCGCTCACATATATGGACATTCTGTCTGTTGACGACGACATTATTGACGAAATCGACCTGCGTATA
>CABQMM010000453.1 GCA_902465215.1 uncultured Bacillota bacterium | reverse complement strand
CGTGACGGCGATATTTATGTCGTAACTGCGGTTTTTGAGAATTATTTTATGCGTACCGGTTCTTATGCAAGTCTTTCGGTGACAATGATCTGGATGCCCGGCTTTTTCAGCAAAGGAACCGCTGTTGTAAGTGCAGTCGGCTCCGGAGGCGGAGACGGACTCTTCAACATCAGCTGGGGCGCGGAGGATGACTTCGTGGATTGGTTTTGGACGACACTGCAGGAACAGAATCCGGAATTTGAATTTAAGCCGTACGATGAACCGATTCTGTCTGCTGGCATTACATTTGAAAATTATGACAGCGGGCAGGAAGTAAAAAATCCCGAAACTACAAACCGTATCGGAATTCTCGGCGGAACTTTTGACCCGGTTCATATGGCTCATGTCGCACTCGGCAGAGCCGCTGTTACGGAGGCGGGACTATCCAAGCTCATTGTCATGCCGGCGTACATTCAGCCGTTTAAGCAGGGAAAACGCGTGACCGACGACGAGCACCGGCTTGCGATGGCAAGACTTGCCTTTGAAGATATTGAAAATGCAGAGATTTCGACCTTTGAAACGGACAGAATGCGGGTTTCTTATACATATGACACGCTTACGGAACTGAAAAAATCCTATCCGGAAAACGAACTCTCTTTCATAACCGGGGCGGATTCATTCGTGTTCGTCGATACCTGGTATAAAGGAATTGACTTACTGCAAAACTTTTCATTCATAGTGAGCGTAAGGCCGGGATGCCGTGAAGCGGAGCTGAATGCGAAAATCTTGGAATACAAAGAAAAATACGGGACGGATATTATTAAATTAACATCGGCCATGCCGGACATTTCCTCCAGCATGATTCGGGAAAAATACAAAGAGGGAGAACCTGTAACAGGGCTTATCCCGGAAAAAGTGGAGAGGTATATTGCAGAACATGGACTCTATCAAAGAGATTAAAGAATATATCGAAAGAAATTATTCAGAAAAAAGAAAACTTCATACGGAAGGCGTGAGAAAAACCGCTATGGAGCTCGCTCGAAAGTACGGTGCTGACGAGAAGAAAGCGGAGATTGCGGCACTTTTCCACGATATGTATAGAGGCATGCCTGAAAAAAGCCTGAACTATTATGTGAAGAATCTCGGGCTTGACGATATGTATCTTAACAATTGCAATCTGGCACACGGGAAAATCGCGGCGATCGTGATGAAACGGGATTTTGACATCAAAGACGACGACATTATCAATGCGGTTTCCTATCATACGACGGGACGCGCAGGAATGTCGCTGCTCGAAGAGATCATTTATCTGGCAGATGCGATTGAACCAAACAGAGCCTACCCGGGTGTTGAGAAACTGAGAGAAATTGCACAGACGGATCTCGACAAAGCTTGTCTCATGTCGCTTTCAAGCACGATAGATTTTGTTCGGGCAAGCGGAAAATATTTAGATGAAGAAACGATACTTGCGAAAGAGTATCTGGAAAGAAAAATAAAAGAAAGGGAGAATGCAAATGACAAATAAAGATTATGCCGTTTTAGCAGGGAAGACCTTATCTGCCAAAAAAGCGCAGGATATTGTGA
>CABQMM010000452.1 GCA_902465215.1 uncultured Bacillota bacterium | reverse complement strand
CTTGCAACGCTCAATCGCGAGAGCGGAAACGGCAGATCCGATATCGTGATGACGGAACTGAAATTCAGAGGCAGAGCGATGATTCTGGAGGTGAGAATTTCAGACACGATAAACGACATGGAAAAGAAGTGCGAGGAAGCGCTTACGCAGATTGAAGAGCAGCAATACGCAGCCACGCTTGAGGAAGACTGTTATCAGCCGATTCTTAAATATGCCATCTGCTTCTTTAAGAAAGGATGCATGGTAAGGAAAGCGGAATAACGGAGAATAGGATTACAAATTTTTAGAGAGGGAAAACGCGCATGATAGATTCCAAAGATGTAAGAAAAGAAGCCGAGCAGCGAACCGAAGAGAATTTAATGTTCCGAAGATTTTTAAAGCTGAATGCGGACGAAAAGGAGCTTGATAAACAGTTTAAAAGACTGCATCAGGAGATTTTTCCGCAATATGATTGTACGAAATGTCGAAACTGCTGCAGGGAGTACGAAATTGAAATACCCGAAAAGGATTTGGAACGCGATGCGAAAAAACTGGGAATGACAAAGGACCTTATGATTAGCACGTTCCTGAAAAGAGATGCGAAAAGTGGGAAATATACGGTTCGTGGAGATACTTGTGCTTTTTTAGAGGCAGACGGAAACTGCCTTTTGGATAACTGCAGGCCGCTGACTTGTAAGGAGTACCCTCACACAGATCAGCCGGGGCGTATGGGCAGTTTGTTTGAGGTAGTCAGAAGCGCGGAAATATGTCCGGTGGTATTTGAAATATACGAAAGACTGAAGGAAGAGTATGGATTTTTAGACCCTGCAACGATGAGCGAGAGCGGCAGGAAGAGCATACTGAAAAGTGCAAAGGATTTTGTGGAGTTTTATGGGCTGGATCCTTTATCAGCCGTCGGCATGGAATGTTTACACTACAAAGTTCCGGAACTGCAAAACGCTGTCAACAAAAAAAGTATGGAAATTTTTGTGCAGTCCGAGGAAGAGAAAACTGTTTCCCAAAATATTGAAGAGGCGAAAACGAAAGACGAGTTTTTTAAACTGATGAGAAAGCCGATGGTTGGCTGCAATCGTACAGAGCTGAGAAAAAAGCTGATAGAAAATGAAGGAAAACTGTTGGAGTTTTTCAAAGAAAAGGCACTACGCAATACACAGGATATATTTATTGAAAATGCCCTGTACTTCTTTTTACATGCGAAGACCGACTGCTGCGATTGGATTTTGAGCGAATATGAAAATATACGCAGTGAATATATGAAATCCATGTTGTGCCTTGTACTGGGTGTGCGTGGAGAAATTACGGTCATGCCGTTCCTGCAAGAGGAAGCAATGCGTTTTATGACGAGCGTGGATGAGTCAGAGGGAAGTCTGGAGCAGGGACCCCTGTATGGCATGCATGAATTGATAGGACGCATGGAAAAGAATTGAAAGGAGAGCAAAGAAATGCGCGAGGCAGTAAAAAAGAAAATCTCCATCGGTGTGGAAGATTTTAAAGAAATCATTGATAAAAATGGATATTTCGTCGATAAAACTTTGATGATAAAAAAGTTAATCGAAAGTAATGCGA
>CABQMM010000451.1 GCA_902465215.1 uncultured Bacillota bacterium | reverse complement strand
TTACAATCGCCCTCGCAATCGCAATTCTCTGCTGCTGCCCGCCCGAAAGTGAATCAACCGAACGCTTTTCATAGCCGCTCAGGTTTACCAGCTTCAGCGCATACTTGATTTTATCGTTGATATATTCCTGACTTTTGCCGCTGATTTTCAACCCGAACGCAATATTTTCGGCGATATTCATGTGCGGAAAAAGCGCGTACTTCTGAAAGACCGTATTAATCTGTCTCTTATTCGCCGCCAGATTCGTAATATCCTCTCCCTGAAATAGAACCTTGCCCGTATCCGGGGTCGTAAAGCCGCCCAAAATCCGCAGCGTCGTCGTTTTGCCGCAGCCCGACGGTCCCAGCAGCGTAATAAACTCGTTTTCTTTAATCTTCAAGTTAAATTCGTCAAGCACCAGCTCGCCGTCATAAGATTTTGAAATGTCAATCAATTCAATCAATGCCATTTTTCATTTAGAAACTCGGTGGGTCGCTCACCCACAAAATTTCCGCTCCTTTCTTCGATGTGATATAGTGCTCTTTGTCCGGGGTGTAGTAAAACGATTCCCCCGCCTTAGCTTTCAAGCGTTCCTTGCCAAGGTTTATGACGATTTCTCCTTTCAGAACATACCCGAATTCTTCCCCCTCATGCGGGTTGTCCGGGTAAGTGCTGCCGCCCGCTTTCAGCGTGAGTCGTATCGGCTCCATCCTGTTTTTCTGCGCATTTGGTATAATCCACTCGGTCTTGTTTCCGAGTTCTTCATCTTCCTTCTCAAAATAGTCGTCCTGTCCGAAAACCTTCTGCACCGGCGATTCTTCCCTCGCAAAAAATTCACTCAGCGTCGTTCCCAGACACTGCAAAATATCCTCAAGCGTCGCAATCGACGGCGATGTCACATCATTTTCGAGCTGTGAAATGAAGCCCTTTGAAAGCTCGCTGCGATCCGCCAGTTCCTCCTGCGTCAGCCCGTTCAGCATTCGCAGCTCTTTTATCTTCGGTCCGATATCCATAATTTTTCTCCATCTATATTTTCGTGGGCGCGCTCATGGCGCACGTCGCATGCTGCGGCACCCATCCGCTTTCATTGCCGCCGCACGGCGAGGCGGTCTCGCGTCGTCATCTGTGCGAGCACCGTCGCCTGCGCCCGTTTCGGAATAATAAACTTTAAGTTTAGTATTTCTAAACCAACAGGCAAGATTATTATACCGCATTTCCTGTAAAATGCAAGCCTTTTCGGCAATCTTTTTATGCTTGGGCGGTTTCATTTAAAGTGCGGCAACTTCCTCTTCGCTGAGACCCGTGTTCTTTGCAATCACATCAATCGGAATGCCGGATTTCTTAAAGTTTTTCGCAATTCCAATTTTTTCTTGCTCAGCACCGGCGCGCTCGCCTTTGCTGAAGCCGGCACGCTCGCCTTCCTCATACCCGTCCAGTCTCGATATTTCAAAATCTTCTTCTCTGGTTAGCTCTTTGAATAACATCTCTACAATCTCCGTTCCGTACTTATCCAAGAATTCCGTGAGCACGCCTTCCTTCTTGCACTTCTCAAGGACTTCGACAATTACATCGTTTGTCAGTTCGCTGTCCTCTTTATAAC
>CABQMM010000450.1 GCA_902465215.1 uncultured Bacillota bacterium | reverse complement strand
CGGAGCTGATTTTCAAAATCGACCATTCCATGGATTACGGCAGACACATAGAGGAAATTTTAGACACCATCGACTTTGACAGTTATCAAAAAGATGAGGATGAAGCAGAAGATGCAGACGAAAAAGGCGAATTTTAACGATTCGCCTTTTGGCGTATGACAGAAACAAAGACAAAACAGAGGAAAAAATATGAACAACACTTACAAGGAAATCGCACAGGTTCTCGAAGGCGCGCAGACCATTCTGCTTTATCCGCATGTCAGCGCAGATGGGGACGCGCTCGGTTCGTGCGCGGCACTTTGCAGGGCGCTCCGCATGAAAGGCAAAGAAGCTTTCATACTTGTGGAGGAAGAACTGCCGCTGAATCTGGCTTTTTTGGATAAAGGATACTGTACGGATGATCCGAATGTCATTGAGAATGTTGACATTTCGTTTTGCGTGGACTGCGGGGATGCCACGCGCTTTCCGGGACGCGCAGAGAAATTTGCGGAAGGGAAGACAAGCGTGTGCCTTGACCACCATCACACCACGACGGAATTTTGCGACTACAATTATGTGGATCCGGATGCGTCGGCGACAGGCGAGCTTGTGTTTGACTTGCTGAAGGAAATGGGAATCCCGCAGGACATCGAAATCGGAGAGGCGATTTTTGCGGCAATCACTACAGACACCGGGAACTTCCAGTATTCCAACACCACCAAAAGATGTTTTGAGATCATGACCGAACTCTTCGACTGGGGCGTAGACACGAACAAAGTCAGCGTTCAGCTTTACGAAAATGTAAGGCTGGAGCGGAAAATTATTGAGACGATGGCATTTTCGACCCTTAACCTTTTGGCAGACGGAAAAGCCGCAGTGGCATATGTAACACAGGAAATGCTGGAAAAAAGCGGCGCGCTTTCGGAGGAAACCGAGAATGTGATTCGCGAGCTTCGGAGTATCGCAGGTGTGGAATATGCAGCCTTTTTGAAAGAAAAAGGCCCGGAGACGGTGCGCCTCAGCCTCAGAGCAAAGACCCAAGGCGATGTTTCGGTAATTGCCGAGAAATTCGGCGGCGGCGGACATATAAAAGCAGCCGGTGCAACGCTTAACATGACGATAGAAGATGCTGTAAATGCTGTATGCGCGGAACTCAAAAGAGCCGCAGGTGCGGGAAGTGAGAAGGCAGCAGAATAAATCGGAGACGAAATGAAAGACGGAATTTTGAATATAAATAAGCCCGCGGGTATGACTTCGCACGATGTAGTCAGGGACCTTCGCAGGCTTCTTGGAATTAAAAAAATCGGGCATACCGGAACGCTCGACCCCATGGCAACCGGCGTGCTACCGGTCTGTATCGGCAAGGCGACCAGAATCACCGAGTATACGGATTTGGACTTCAAAAAATATCGCTGCACGCTCAGGCTCGGTCTTGTGACAGATACACAGGACATCTGGGGAGAAATTCTCGAAGAAAACTCTACAGCGGGAATTACGCCGGACGATGTGCGGGAGGCTTTTTCGGACTTTCACGGGAAAATCAGCCAGAAACCTCCGATGTACAGTGCGGTCAGAGTCGGCGGAAGAAGGCTTTACGACTATGCCAGAG
>CABQMM010000449.1 GCA_902465215.1 uncultured Bacillota bacterium | reverse complement strand
ATGAATACCAGCAGAATATCGAATTTGTTCTGCAAGGCGTCACGCTGAATTTCCTGAATGGCATCCCGGTCTTTCGCTGAGACCTTAAACCCGGAAACACCTTTTTCCGAAAATTCCTTGACGATTTCCCAGCCAGGATGCTGCCCGACGAACTCGCGGCAATACTGTTTCTGCATGGGAATATCATCTTTCTCAACCTGTCCCAGCGTCGAAACACGGTACAGGCAATAAACACGCCGCAAATCAGCCATTAAGTTTTCTAACATATACATCACTCCTGTTGTTCTTAACAATCTTTGGAACGGTGTATATGGCCTTGTTTCAATTTTCAAGGTGCATCTCTACACCATTATTATCTCATATTTCATCAAATAGTGCAAAATTTTACGCTTTTTTCGCAATATTTGTGAGAAGGATTTCCTTGATTCCGCGGATGGCATCGGGGTTTTTATGGCCGGAATACCGGACTGTAACCTTGCAGCCATCTACAAAGATCGTCTGCGTTTGCGCCGTTTCGTGCGTCGATACGCATTCTGAACACTGCTTCTGATTCACGATCCATTCCTCCGTATTGTAAAAATTGCAAGACCATACCCCATGCAGATATGGTCTTGATAAGGAGGCCGTTCTCCCCAAATCCGTTCCTACCCCTGCACAACTTTCAGCGGCGTTTTGATTTTCTTGGCACGCAAATGCACTGCTTCACCGAAAAACATATCCGATTTGGACGGTCATTCACTTCTCAAGGTGCAAACAGTTTACTGCTTATGGACAGTGAACACAGGCTGTCGCCAGCCCGCACAGACACACCTTTTAATGTGCCTGTGCCAAATGGCAACCGTGTCGAAATCTGTCTCAAATTGAGCCACATTTCCGCAGTGATAAAAAGAGAAAGGCGGCAGAGCGCCGCCTTTCTCCGCGAAGATTAGTTTCGCAGGTAAGCGGCCATCATGTCGATGAACTGAGAATTGGTCGGCGGCTGTCGCAGCTGCGTACCGGCGATCACATTCAGAAAGTCATGGTCGAGCTGGTTCCAGCAGCTCTGGATCAGCGTGCGGAGATTGCGCTCCACACAACTCGGCGTGGTGTTGAAATGATCCGCCGTCTGCTTATAGAGGCGCTTCGTGATAAGCAGCACATTGTCCGGCTGATCCCGAACCTGCTCAACCATATAGACCGCATAGCGGAAACCGGACAGCTTCCCAGTAACGCCAAGCAGGCGCAGCAAACGCTCGGCGTCCAGCGGGATCTGTTCCGCGTCCCGCTCATATTCAGGCACATAATAAACCAAAGGCATTGTTACCCCTCCTATGTGATATTTGAAGATCAAAACAGAGAAAGGGCAGCATAGGCGGGCCTCTCGGCCAGTGGCAGGTCTTTTTTGCGTAAGACCTATGCTATGTGCTGGATTCAACAGTTTTTCATCCAGCCGTTAGGAATACCCTGATATTCTGTTTCAGCCGCAAAAGCGGGATAGTGGGAGAGTGCCGGGTGTGCGATGGTAAGGTCGAAAATCTTTGAAAACATCCGTATCCTCCGTAACTCAATCATATACGATAACTGCCGCTTTGTGTCATATAATCGTTCTACAATGGTCTACGATAA
>CABQMM010000448.1 GCA_902465215.1 uncultured Bacillota bacterium | reverse complement strand
TGTGCTTGTCCTTGCAACGGGGAGTGATTTTGCTCAAAACTTAAAGTCTACTTCGCTGAACGGAACTACCGGAGGCTGATTTTGCGCATGCGCTCCGATGTGCTTTTCCATCCATACCATGTCATACCAGCGGTTGAACTTATAGCCGCACTGCGTAATCCGACCATGCGGTAGCCCATGTGCTCATGGAACTGCACGCTGTTTTTTGTCAGGAATTCATCGTCACGATCGCCCGAAGGAAAGGCGATGCAGGCGTTAACATTCAAAATTCCCTGCGCGGAAAGTGCTCTCTCCAAAGTCTCATACAAAAGCCGTCCAATCCCGCTTTTTCGGAGCCCGCGGTCTACATAAATCGTAACTTCCACATCCCATGCGTAGGCCTTGCGCGCCTGAAACTGCCCGGCATAGGCATAGCCGACAGGCTTACCATCAAGCTCTGCGACGAGATAAGGGTACATCTTTTGAATTTTTTGCATACGCTGCGCGAACTCGTCAAGTGTCGGAACTTCGTACTCAAAGGAAATTGCCGTCTCTTTCACATAAGGCGCATAAATGGCAAGCAGCGCCGCCGCATCACCAGCCTGCGCTTTTCTGATTTTTATATTTTCCATAGGAATCCTCACTAAAATTCTTTTGTTATTTCTCTATTATAACTCTCGCAAACGCCAAATGCAATCTTTGCGGAGACTCTAAAATCCCGTGTGTGCCCAAGCAAAAAAATCTTGCAAATTCGCCGCCTTCGAGCTAAAATATAAAAAGCCGTCTGTGTCTGTGGTTGAAAATCCAAGCCAGGTGCGGGCAAAAGGATCCACGTAAGCCGTCGCGCAGGAGTTCGGGCGGTGATCATGGCGTACCTTAGAAGTAAGTCCTCCGAAAATCGGGTAAAGGCAAGTGTGGGGGCAAAGACCAGGTCAGGCAGGCGGTTTTTTCCTATCAAAAAAATCACGCAGCTTTCAAAAAAATGCTGTTCAACTCCATACAAGCTGTGGTATAATACAGACATAAGAACACAAGAGTTTGCGCCGGTGCTTAGGGATGCAAACGCTCCCGTGAGTGCGAAACGCGCAGACGAGAGGAGGTCATCATATGAAGATTATCGTAACAGGAAAGAACATTGCAATCAGCGAAAAAATTCAGGACGCCATTGACAAGAAATTTGAAAAGCTGGGAAAGTACTTTGCTGACGACATTCAGGCTAAAGTGATCATCCACCCTGAGAAATCCAAAGTGAAGATGGAAGCAACCATCGTTACGAAAGGCACAATTTTCAGAGCAGAAGATGTTTCGCAGGATGTATTTGATTGTATTGATATCGTTGCCGAAAAACTGCTTAAGCAGATGACGAAATATAAAGGCAAATTGATGAAGAGGAATAAATCAAAAGAGTCCGTAAGATTCGAAATGCTTCCT
Organism: uncultured Bacillota bacterium; assembly: GCA_902465215.1. Taxonomy (GTDB): domain Bacteria; phylum Bacillota; class Clostridia; order Peptostreptococcales; family Anaerovoracaceae; genus CAG-238. The sequence goes on along the minus strand of CABQMM010000448.1, from coordinate 204 downwards.
GAGATTGAAGCTGCGGAGGCTGCAGATGATGGTGAACTGGTAAAGACCAAGAAGTTTGACCTTACGCCGATGACAACGGAAGAAGCAATTATGCAGATGGAAATGCTGCAGCACAATTTCTTCGTATTCCTTGACGGCGAGACAGACAATGTCAATGTAGTTTACAAGAGAAACGACAACGACTACGGCTTGCTTGAAACCAGA
>CABQMM010000447.1 GCA_902465215.1 uncultured Bacillota bacterium | reverse complement strand
TCATGGAAGCGGAACTGACAAGAGAGGCTCGTAAATGGTATCTGGAGCAGACGCAGCGCAGAGGCTGGACAAAAGCAGAATTACAGGCAGCGCTTGAGGCCGAAGCATATGATGTTCAGCGTGAAGAAACAGAAATTATGAAGCCCATCAAAGCGCAAATCGCGAGAAAACTGCATATGCTTAAGACTCGCTTTTTGTTCAATGTCGCGTGTATTTGCGAAAAGCGCTTGACTTCGAAAAGTTCCCCCGGAAGGTCAGAAGATTTGCGTTATTCCGACGCTTGTTTGGATGGGCGGTGCAGCATTGTGTATTTGCTTTTCCTCATTTTCTCTGCTACAATAAGTTCATGGGGAGGGCTGCGCGATGTTGATGAACGAGAACGAATATCTGAAAACAGTCGAACAGGTCAAGCAGGAGATCCGTACGGCGCAGTACCGCGCGGCGATTTAGGTAAACTGCGAGCTGTTTCGGCTGTATCACGCCATCGGCACAGTCATCAACGCGCATAAGGTCTGGGGCAGCAGATTCGTCGAAAACCTTGCCGCGGATATCAAGCTGTCTTTCCCAGCGATGAAAGGATATTCTGTCCGAAATCTCAAGTATATGGCGACGTTTGCGGCGCGTTTTTCCTCCGATGAAATTGTGCAAGCGCCGCTTGCACAAATCACGTGGTACCATCACATCACGCTGATGGACAAAACAAAAGAGCCGACGGAGCATATCTGGTACGCTGAGCAGGCTGCGAAGAACGGCTGGTCGCGCAATGTCCTCGTCCATCAGCTCGAGAGCGGTCTGTATCAGCGGCAGGCTTTGACAGAAAAAGTGTCCAATTTTGAATTGCGGCTGCCTTCTCCGCAGAGTGAACTCGCCATCCAGACGATGAAAGACCCGTACATTTTCGACTTTATTCCGTTCAAAACGGATATGCTGGAACGGGAGATCGAGGAAGCGCTGGTAAAGGACGTGACGAAGCTCCTGCTGGAGCTCGGAACCAGATTTGCATTTCTTGGAAATCAGTATCACCTGACTGTCGGCGGTGATGATTTTTATATCGACCTGCTGTTCTACAACCTGAATCTTCGCTGCTATGTGGTGATCGAACTCAAAACCGGCGAATTTAAGCCAGAATACGCGGGGCAGTTGAATTTTTATCTCTCCGCAGTTGATGGGATTTTGAAAAAGGAACAGGACAATCCGTCGGTCGGGCTGTTGCTTTGCAAGAGCAAAAATGATCTGGTCGCGGAATACTCGTTGAAAGACATGAGTAAGCCTATCGGTGTCAGCGCCTATCAAGTGACGAGCAAGCTGCCGGAGGAACTGGAAAAGCAGCTGCCATCTGTGGAGGATATTCAAAAGCGGATCAAGTAAAACGGTGAAGGTCCAGACGGAGGACTGACAGATGCAGAACGAAAAATATCTGGAGTTGGATGCGCTGGCTGCGCCGAACGGCTATGTCGTATCTCCGACAAATCCAAAGCCGATCCGGACGAACGCGACTTCATGGCCCATACGGTACCGCTAAAGAAGCAGAGCAAACGGGCGCGGAAGAAATTTCACAGCAAGCGGCGCGGAAGCTGGTACGGGATATCGCCCGTGACGCGCAGCGTGCCCAGCGGGAGGATCTA
>CABQMM010000446.1 GCA_902465215.1 uncultured Bacillota bacterium | reverse complement strand
ATCATCAAAGTTTTATCGACGAAATATCCGTCTTTATCAATGATTTCTTTAAAATCTTCCACACCGATGGAGATTTTCTTTTTCGTTGTGTCGCTCATTTTTCGCACTCCTTTCGAGAAGTCTGTGTTTTCTGTCTGTTCTATACATACATCTCATCAATAGTATACTTGATTTTCCGAAAAGAAACAACAAAATTTGTGAATGCCTTGTGAATTTTGGAAAAGTCCCTGCGCCGGCACTTTCATTTTTCGCTCCGGTGTGATAAAATGTAGGCATTGAAATCAACAGTATATTTAGGAAACTTTATGAAAAACAGACTTTTTATCGCTACTTTTTCCGAGGATGCACTGAATGTCGCTAAAGACTTCGGCGTTGGTCTGGAAATCAATCACACTTGCATATCGGAGGAACTCGACCCGTCGAATCGCCGGAATCTGCTCGCGCAAATCCGCAAAGATCTTGCCGCTGCCGGGGTTTCCGACCCGTCCGGGCTTTTTCTGCATGGTCCGTTTACGGAAATTCACCCTGCTGCTATTGACTATCGCGCACGGCAGATGGCCATGGAAAGGTTAAACGAGGCCTACGAAGTCGCTGCCGCGCTGGGAATCAACCGCATGGTCGTTCACACGGGCTGGATTCCTTTCATTTACTTTAAAAGCTGGCAGGCAGAAAAAGGGGCAGAGTTCTGGCAGAGATTTATGTCAGACAAGCCTTCGGATTTTCATATTTATGTTGAAAATGTCCTCGATGACGAGCCCTATATGCTGCTCGATATGATGAAACGAATCGATAACCCGTCCATTAAGCTTTGTCTGGATACCGGACATGCCAATGCAACAACTTCTCCAGAACTCCCGGTCGAGAAATGGATTGAAGTTCTGGGTTCTCATATCGGTCATTTCCATCTTCATAACAACGATGGTACCGGTGACAGCCATAGTGCGTTTGACTGCGGCAGTATGGATATGAACAGCATATTTTCGGCAATCGGTGCTTTTTGCGATGCGGATGTCACTCTGACGATTGAAGCGCGTGACGCGCGTTCCTGCCTCGAATGGCTCAAACGCAGCGACTATATATAGCTTTCTGAAAGGATTTTATATTATGAATACAGCTATCGAAAAAATATTAGAACAAATTGAAAAGAGCGGCACACTTAACGATTCAGCCGTAAAAGAGGCGATTTCCCGTCAAGAAGTTCTTGCAAAACCTACCGGGGCACTCGGAACGCTTGAGGAAATTTCAATCAAACTTGCAGGCATCACCGGAGAGGTCAAAAACGATGTTACCCGCCAAGCCGTTGTTATAATGAGCGCAGATAATGGCGTGGTTGAGGAAGGCGTTGCTTCTGCACCTCAGTCGGTTACGCTCTCACAAACGATTAACTTTACTCGCCATTTTACCGGCGTAAGCGCTCTCGCTCAGTATTTTGGCATTGACCTTCTGGTCTGCGATATGGGCGTTAAAATGGAAATCCCGGAGGTTTTCTACACAGATAAGATGGAGTTTGTCTCCGGTGCGGAAAAAACGCATGGCAAATTCGCCGGCAAGATCGTCAACCGCTCACTCGGACGCGGAACCGCAAACCTTGCAAAAGGTCCTGCCATGAGCATGGAGCAGTGCGAA
>CABQMM010000445.1 GCA_902465215.1 uncultured Bacillota bacterium | reverse complement strand
GATTTGATTGCAAAAGGAAAACTCTCACCGGTTTTCTTCGGCTCAGCACTTGCCGACTTCGGAACGATTCCGTTCCTAAATCACTTCCTCGATATGTCCCCTGCTCCGGGTCCTCGCAAGACTACGACCGGAGAAGTGCTTCCGACGGACGAATTTTTCAGCGGATTTATTTTTAAAATCCAGGCGAACATGAACCCTGCTCACCGAGACAGACTGGCTTTTTTCAGAATCTGTTCGGGCACCTTTGAGCGCGGCATGAGCGTGCGCCTGTCGAGAACCGGCAAGGAAATGAAGCTCGCTCAGTCCACCATGCTCATGGCAAACGAGCGAGAAACCGTTGATACGGCCATTGCAGGAGATATTATCGGTATTTACGACACGGGAACCTACCAAATCGGCGATACGCTGACAACGACGAAAGAGCCGCTCTTCTTCGAGCCGCTTCCGACCTTCCCGCCGGAACTCTTTTGTCTCGTCACACCAAAGGATACGATGAAAGCAAAGCAGTTCCAAAAAGGTGTCGACCAGCTCGCCCAGGAAGGTGCGATTCAGGTTTACCGCAACCAATACAACGAGGTTGTAATCGGCGCAGTCGGACAGCTTCAGTTTGAAGTTTTCGAGTATCGTCTGAAAAAAGAGTATAATGCGGTTGTACGCATGGACCGCCTCGATTTCAGCGTTGCAAGATGGGTAGACACCGACGACATCGATGCGGTAAAAGATATTTTGGATTCCAGACAAATGCTGGTATTCGACCACTTCAAGCGTCCGCTGATTCTCTTCGCGAATCCGTTTACGCTCCAGTATTTCCAGGAAAAACATTCCGATGTGAAGCTGATTGAAGCGCTGGATGTGCAGAATCAATATTAAGATGCAAACGGGTGCAGGCCTGTCGATATGACGGGCTGCACCCTGTTTTTTTGCTTAGTCAGCATGTTTACTTGTTTTTTCATGTAAAATCAATTCGGGCAGAGCTGTAAGCCGGGTTCTGTATTAAACGATCATCTATCTCGACTTGCCATTGCTGACAAGCTCCAGCGACCTACCTTCCGGGAGGTGACGGGCAGCCACCTTTTTTCCCTATTTGGTCTTGCTCCGGATGGGGTTTACACGGCCGACATGTCTCCATGCCGCCGGTGAGCTCTTACCTCACCATTTCAACCTTGCCACAGCCGTACTGTTTCGGCGGTATGTTTCTGTTGCACTTTCCCTATAGTTACCTACGCCGGACGTTATCCGGCATCCCTGCCCTGCGGAGCCCGGACTTTCCTCATACGCCGGCGAGGGCGCACGCGACCGTCTGCTCTACCCGAAAATGAATCAACAATTAAAAATTAATAAAATGCGCCGATGAATGTGACGCTGTATGTAACAATGACTGCAGCAATCAGTAAAATCACCGCAATTTGTATCACTCTCTTCTTTGCTTTGTTCCTGTCTTTCATAGTAATCACCTAAAAAATTATATCTGCGCGAATGGATTTAAGTTCACGCGTGATTGCATTATATCTAAATTTGGGATTTTGTCAAGCAGCATCGCCATATTTTCACAGAAAATATACTCTGTGCCAAAGTGCCCGCAGTCGAGCACGTTCATTCCTAAATCCCGTGCGTGCTGCGCCGTATGATATTTGACATCACCTGTCAGAAACAAATCGCAGCCTGCAGCAACCGCTAAATCGA
>CABQMM010000444.1 GCA_902465215.1 uncultured Bacillota bacterium | reverse complement strand
CCTGAAAACAAGCGAATTCAGAAATACAAAGAAAAATGGGTGGCATAAGAAAAAGTTGCCATACAGAGAAAATCTGCACGACAGTTTAATAAAGAAATTTTTAGATATTTGACCTGTCTACTTGACAGGGGGCATATCAAAACGGCTGCCGTTATTACTCCTGTCAAAATCCAAACTGTCATTTTCGCTTCTCCGTTTCTTCCCATACATAGCCGATTCCGTACACCGTGCGCACCGGAATGCCCGGCAGTTTCTCGCGCAGCCTGCGCATCGTAACCGATAAAGCGTTCGGATCTACGAATTCCGTTCCGTCCGGCCAGATTCGCGCAAGCAAGCTCTCCCGCCGAAGAGTCTGCCCGACATTACACACGAGAAGTCTGAGAAGCTTCTGCTCCGTCTTGGAAAGTTCTGTCTTCTCACCGTCCACGCAGAAAATCATATGCTCGAAGTCAAAAGCAAATTTTCCGTCCTCATAGTGCTGCTTACCGTTTTCCCAGCAGCTTTCCTCATGCTTTCTATCCTCACGATCCCGCAGCACAGCCGCTACCCGCGCCCTGAGAATTGCCAGCGAAAAGGGCTTCGTAATATAATCGGAAGCACCGCTTTCCAGACCCGCGACCACATCGATTTCCATATCGTTTGCCGTCAGAAAAATCACAGAAGCTGTACATTTTTCCTTTACCTGCCTGCACAGGTCAAGTCCGCTGCCGTCCGGCAGATTGATGTCCAACACCGCAAGGTCAAGGCTGTCGTCGAGAAACTGCCCTGCCTGCGCTATGCTGTACGCTTGCACGACCTCATAGTTTCCCAGCGTCATGGCAATGCCGTCGTTTAAAGTTTTATCATCCTCTACAATCAATATTTTCATTTGCTTTTCCTGCTCCGATGACTTATCCCAGCAAAAGGTTTGCGAAGAAAGAAACTCCCGGCGTAATGAACAAATCCGGAATATTCAGAATGATTGCAATCAGCAGAATATAGTAACCATAGTTATATACAGTGTACCACCAGCCGTAGCGATCAAGGTTAAAAAGCTGCGTAATCACGCCGAAGCCATCCAGCGGCGGAATCGGAATCAGATTGAAAATCATCAAAACCAAATTGATGTATACAATGTAAAAAAACATTTCATAAATAATCGCGCCCAGCCCGCTGTATGCAAAGCTTGATGCCGCCATGCCTTTCACCAAAAATGCGAATACGGCAGCAATCAAAAAGTTAGCTGTCACGCCTGCCAGAGAAACAATCAGCTCTCCTGCCCTGCGGTTTTTATAATAATCCGGATTAATCTGTACCGGAACGCCCCAGCCGAAACCGATAAAAAGCAGCGCGATAAAGCCTGCCGGATCAAAATGCTTCAGCGGATTCAAGGTCAGTCTTCCCTGAAACTTCGGCGTCGGATCCCCCAATTTATAGGACGCAAATGCGTGTGCCGCCTCGTGAAAAGACAGCCCTATAATAATGCCCGGTAAAATCAAAAGCTTCGTATATGCCCACTCCCATATCGACATGTGGCTGCTTGTAATCGACTCCACAAGCATAATCGCCAGCAAAACCCAGATAATCGGATTTACATTTCTCAATCGTTCTCTCATTCTCCAGTTCCTTTCATGCTCTGTGTGACCGCTGACGGTCAATTGAAAATTTTAGAATTATTTTATCACATTTTCCTTACTTTTGAAATATATA
>CABQMM010000443.1 GCA_902465215.1 uncultured Bacillota bacterium | reverse complement strand
ACGCGATGGACTGGGCTTCCATGCTGCTCAGAATGTATACAAGATGGTGCGACAAGAAGGGCTACACCGTAAAAATGCTCGATTTGCAGGATGATACGGAGGCCGGAATCAAAAGCGCAACTCTGCTTGTCGAAGGCGAAAATGCCTACGGCTATCTGAAAAACGAAAAAGGTGTGCACAGGCTTGTCAGAATTTCGCCGTTTAATGCGGCAGGAAAACGGCAGACCTCTTTTGCGATGCTCGAAGTCACGCCGGAAATCGACGATGAAATTACAATTGAGATTGACCCGGAAGATTTGCGAATCGATACCTATCGAAGCAGCGGTGCGGGCGGACAGCATGTCAACAAGACGGATTCGGCGATTCGTATCACGCACCTGCCGACGAACATCGTTGTAACCTGCCAAAATGAACGAAGCCAGCACCAGAACAAAGAAATGGCGATGAAGATTTTGACAGCGCGGCTGACTGAGCTTGCAGAGCAGGAGCACAAGGAAAACCTCAAAGAACTCAAAGGCGACTATTCGATGGGCACCTGGGGCGCGCAGATCCGCTCCTATGTTTTCCAGCCGTACACGATGGTAAAAGACCATCGAACCGGCGCGGAAACCGCAAACGTCAACGCCGTTATGGACGGCGACATCGATTACTTTATAAATGAAAAGCTGAAATGGAAGGAAAGTGAATAAATGGATATTATCGCAAAATTGGCAGCAGAGTTTAAAATCAAGACGGCTCAGGTAGAGCACACCGTGGAACTCATCGATGAAGGAAACACCATCCCGTTTATCGCCAGATACAGAAAGGAAGTTACGGGCGGCCTCAGTGACGTCGTGCTTCGTGACCTTGACGAAAGACTGAAATATTTGAGAAACCTCGAGGAAAGAAAAGAAGAGGTTATCCGCCTGATTGACGAGCAGGGCAAGCTCACGGACGAGCTCAAGGCGGAAATCGAAAAAGCCGAGGTTCTTCAGAGAGTCGAAGACCTTTACAAGCCTTTCAAGCAAAAAAAGGCAACACGCGCTTCCAAGGCAAAGGAAAGAGGACTGGAGCCTTTGGCGATGGTTATTTTCGCGCAGCTTAAGACCGACGGCAGGCAGGAAGAGGCGGCAGAGCCGTTTATCGACCCGGAAAAGGAAGTGAATACAGCTGCAGAGGCACTTGCGGGGGCATGCGACATTATCGCGGAAATGATTGCCGACGACCCGGAAATCACCAAGGATGTCAGAGAAAAGACCTTTGCTTCGGCGACGGTTTTGACAGAAGCTGTGGACTCTGAGGAAAAGACTGTTTACGAGATGTACTACGATCACGCGGAGGCTCTTGCAAAGATTCCGAACCACAGAGTGCTTGCAATCAACAGAGGCGAAAAGGAAAAGAAACTGAAAGTAAAGATTTCTGTGGACGCAGAGACCATGCATGAGGTAATCGGAAAATCCGTTTTGAAGAACGAAAAGTCGATTTTTTACGGTCTGATGACAGACACGATTGCGGACGCATACAAGAGACTCATGGCACCTTCCATCGAGCGTGAGATGCGAAACCTTCTGACGGAAAGAGCAGAGGCGGAGGCTGTGAAGATTTTTGCGAAGAACACCGAAAATCTCCTGATGAGCCCACCGGTCCGCGGCAAAAAAGTCATCGCAATCGACCCGGGCTATCGTACTGGGTGCAAGGTTGCGGTGCTTGACGA
>CABQMM010000442.1 GCA_902465215.1 uncultured Bacillota bacterium | reverse complement strand
GCGGCTTCAATGTCGTGGGAAACCATCACAATTGTTATATCTTCTTCGCGATTGAGCTTTGCGATAATTTCGTACATTTCTGCGGAAGCCGCCGGGTCAAGACCCGAAATCGGCTCGTCCAGGAAGAGCATCTGCGAAGTGGCGCAAAGCGCTCTGGCGAGCAGAACTCTTTGCTGCTGGCCGCCGGAAAGGTTGCGGTAGCAATAATTTCTCTTATCGTAAATTCCGAGTTTTTTCATATTGTCAAGCGCAGTCTGCTTCTGCACACGTGAGTAAAACGGTTTAGAGCCTAAAGACGCCAAAAATCCCGACAGGACGATTTCCTGCACAGATGCGGGAAAATCCTTCTGCACCGGCGTTTGCTGCGGCAGATAGCCGATTTGGGCGCGTGACAATCCGCCTGAGAGGATGACTTCCCCGGAAAGCGGTTTTTGCAGGCCGAGAAGCGTTTTCATCAGCGTGGATTTACCGGAGCCGTTTTCGCCGACAATGCACAGGTAGTCGCCTTTGTTAACCTGAAAATTGATGCCTTCGGACACGACGATGCCGTCATAGCCGAGCGATAAATTATTTACAATCAGTTGAGACATTCGGAAATGACCTCCTTGTTTTCTTTCATTGCGTTCAGATAGGTAAAGCCTCCGTCAATATCCTCGGAGGTTACGGACTGCAGAGAGTCGAGCTCGCAAATTCTTACATCCTGCTTTTCGGAAGCGCGGATGATGGTCTGTGCGAGATTTTTTTTGCTGTTTTTGAGAATCACGATGTGCGAAAGCTTGTCCGTTATCAAATCATCGGCAAGGTCGACAATCGTTTCAAAGCTTGCCTCGGTTTCCGCCGAACAGCCCGGAAAGGCCGCGTGGCAGTGGATTCCGTAATCCTGTGAAAGGTACAGGAAAGGGAAACGGTCGGCGAACAAAAGTAGATCCCCCGAAGCCTTGCTCACAGCCTCTTCAAACTCCGAGTCAAGCGCCTCAAGCCGCGCCCGGTAGCTCGACAGGTTCTTCCGATATAAATCCTCGTTTGTGGGGTCAAGCTGCGAAACCGCGTCCGCAATCTTTTCGCAGAACACAGGTGCCATCTTCAGCGAAAGCCAGATATGTTCGTCCGCTTCTTCGTCGTGCTCGTGTCCGTGCAGATTCGCGTCCTCATCTTCATGTTCGTGCTCATGCCCGTGGTTGTGGTCGTGCTCTTCTTGCTCATATGCCGGAAAAAGCCTGGGATTCTCCTCAAAATATTCCATCAGCGAAAGCACGCTGATGCTGTCCTTCTTCGAGGAAGCAGTCGCCTTGTCAATCCAAAACTCCGAAATTCCGCCCGTATAAATCAAAAGGTCGCAGTCTGCAATCTGAACCATATCCGAAACGGAAGGCTGATAGCTGTGCATATCAACCCCATCGGTGTTAAGCAGACGCAGCTCGATTCCCGCAGGGTTATCACCCAAAACATTCCGCGTCCAGTCATATTCGGAAAATCCCGCGCAGAGAATCACCTTGGAAGGATTCTTATTATATTGTTCATTTCTATCGCTCTGCGCGCAGCCGGATGTCAGAATCAGCGTGACAATCAGGAGAAGCGCAAGCGCGAGCCTATATTTTTTTCTTTTCATAACTTATATATTGTATCATTTCGCGGGGAAAAATACAAGCCACGTCGCGCAGGCTTTGCGCCTGATGCGCCGTATGCAGAAGCGG
>CABQMM010000441.1 GCA_902465215.1 uncultured Bacillota bacterium | reverse complement strand
TAGCTCCAGCCGGAATCCGCAACCGCTTCGGCGATTTCCTTTAATGTCATTTTTTTATCTTCGCTCTGCCAGAGTGCTTTCATAATCGTCCACTCAGCATCGCTGATTGAAATTTGTCTGTTCATAATATCCCTTTCGTCTTTCTTTACTTTGCTTGTAGTGATTGAATCAGGTATCTGCCGTCCTTCTCCTTGAGGGTCAGAACGGAAGTGCCGCTCTCATAGCGAGCATTGTCACCGTCTCCCTTCTCAATATAGGTTTGACCTGTCAGTGTTACTGTATCTCCGGACTTTTCTGCTTTTTCAACGAGGAACTGACCGCCGCCTGCATCACTGGTAAAAGTCACATAGCGGTCGATTTCCGGCACATAGTTTCTATCCCATTCCTTCTGCGTGCTGTTCGCTCTGAGGTCATCGAGGCTGATGTCTGCGTAATATGCAAGACTTTCATTGAGCACATCCGGCCGATATAAATGGATAGGTGTAATGAAATCGTCCACTGTAAATCCACGTTCCTTGTATTCGCTCCAAAACGCAGAGTTTTCAAACTTTTCTTTCAGTTCCGGTGTCCACTTCTGTGAAGAGTCGAAGTCCGGGTAGTAGCGTAGGAACTTGTTGAAATTCATTTTGTCCGGGCTGCTGTACTCGCTGGTAAAGAAGCACGGCATCGTGTTCATATTAATGAAGGAATCGTTTCCTCCGGTGTAGCTTTTCCATGGCTCAAACATGCTGTTCAGCTTTGTGATTGTTTCTTCTGACAATTCTCCGTCCGGCTGCGTGCGAAGGAAATCCCAGTCCGCAAGGCGCAGGCGATTCTCCACCCAGCCGAAAACAGCGGAGATCTCCTTGGTTACGCTCTGTCCGCTTTGCAACTTTTGCGTGATAGCTGCAGTAATGCGATAAGTTCCTTCTTCCAGTTTTCCATATTTTTCAGAAACATTAAGCGTCAGCCCATATGGTTCGTTTCCATTTACGACAACGCTTTGCGGCTCCGTGTCCGTCTGTTGTGCAATCTCCGTTAAGGCTTCCCACTTATCGGCAAGGTAAGTGTTGTCCTCACTGTCACCCTGATAACGCTCGAGGCGATAGCTGCCGTCATATTGCAGCTGTGCGTCCGGATTATCATATTCCGTATTGCGAAAAACCAGCCGCACATTCTCCACGCTCTGTGCTTCAGCAATAAATTCCATGTGCAGATTCGTCTCTTCGTATTCTTTGAGCAGTGCGGTCAGCTCCGGTGAATGAAAACGCCTGCCGCTGATTTCTTCGTCCTCTGTGCCTTCTCCATCTGTTTTGCTGATGCAGTACATATCTTCGCCTAATGCTTCGTCTTTAATCAATTCCAAATAATTTGCGGCCTTCTCTTTCGGAGTTTCCATGTTGACATAGAGCCTGTATTTCGCTTCGCTGCCTTCCATCGGCTCTCCGTCCGTAAAATTCTCTTCGCTGGCGGAGCGGAAGAGTTTTGCAAGTTCTTCCCTTTGTTTTGTATCATCAATCTGGATTTCATCGAAATGAAAGCGATCCACTTTTTTGGCAATCGAAACGCTTGCAAAGTTTTCTGCCTGCATATCCCGAAAATATCTGGTGCACGGGTCTTTGCTCTTTGGATTTACGGCAATGCATACGCAGGCTCCTACCAGTGCAATTACTGCAAGGACTGCGATCCATGTCTTTGGCTTCTTGAAAGCCGCCAGTG
>CABQMM010000440.1 GCA_902465215.1 uncultured Bacillota bacterium | reverse complement strand
TGCCAGTCCTTCGACAACGGCTGTCTTACCGACGCCAGGTTCACCAATCAGAACCGGGTTGTTTTTCGTCTTTCTGGAGAGAATCATAACCACGTTACGGATCTCACTGTCACGGCCGATGACCGGATCGAGCTTCTGATCTCTCGCACGTTCCACCAGATCGTAACCGTACTTATTTAAAGTGTCATACGTTGCCTCCGGATTATCGCTGACGACACGCTGGTTGCCGCGCACGGTCGAAAGCGCCTGCAAAAAGCTCTCTTTCGTAATGCCGTAGAGACGGAACAGTTCTTTGACCGCCTTATTCGGCTGTTTTAACATCGCCAGAAATAAGTGCTCGACGGAAACATACTCGTCCCCCATCGCCTTGGCTTCGTCCTCCGCGTTCACCAGCACCTTGTTGGCATCGTTGGAGAAATACACCTGACCGCCGGATACCTTCGGCAGCTTTCCAATCGCCTGCTGCACCTCATCACGGAACTGGTCGCCCGAGATTCCCATCTTTGTTATTAATTTAAAAATCAAGCTGTCTTCCACAGTCAAAAGACTGTACAGCAAATGTTCCTGATCAATCTGCTGGTTTCCATATTCATACGCCAGCTTTTCCGTATTTTGAACGGCTTCCAGAGACTTCTGGGTAAATTTACTGATATTCATAAACCTGCCTCCTTTCGAACAATCTGTGAAAACCTTTTGGTCTTCTTTTGTTCTAGCAGTAATATAACACTTGTTGTTAGCACTGTCAAGAGTAGAGTGCTAATTTTTTATGAAGAATTTGTGAAAACTTTTTTTTAAAATTTTCATGTAAGCATATCTTTCTTGCTGATTTACCTGTTTTATGTTACATTTATTATCAACAACTCGATCTGTTTTTTAACTATAAACCCTGCATTTACATGAAAGTTGAATCTAACTTATGAATCATCCATCCAACGAAAATATCCCATCAAGAAGCTTTTCTTATCATGCCTTTAACTTTACCTTTTTGCTTCTTCTGGCAGTATTTTTCATTTCCTTATACACCGTTGCACTGCTGAAAAGCAACAGCCGCATCACCCTGAGCGCCGCCGTAGAACGGAATATTTCCTGTTCGGACGCGGTTCACCGGGCGATATCGAGCCGGCTGACGCGGGCAGATTTTGAACAGATCCATACAAAATCCGATATGAACTCCGCGCAGTATCGAAGCCTGCAGTCTTATTTAAATGAGCTTCGCAGCCTCAATTCGACGCGCTACTTATACACTGCCAAGCGTGGACCGGGCGGAAAACCCATCTACCTGATCGATGGCCTGGATCTGGAAGCACCTGATTTTGCTTATCCGGGCACCTACCTGGAAGAGGAAATGGTTCCGTATCTGGAAGCTGCCCTCTCCGGCAAAACGATCCACTCACAAAAGATCATTGATACCACATGGGGGCATATTTTTACCGCCTGCTATCCGGTCATTGCCTCCGACGGAACCAATGACATTCTCGGTGCCCTTTGTATCGAGATTGATATGGAAGACACTTACCGATCGATTGAGGCGATCAACCGTTCCTCCTTTGGAATCGCCGCTGCCGCGAGCATGATAGCACTTCTGCTAATTGTTATTTCCTATTTTTATACAAAAAAACAGAAGTCCAGAGAACTCACCCAGCAGCAGCTTCTGGAACAGACCGCAAAAGCAGCAGAGGCAGCCAACAAGGCGAAATCGACCTT
>CABQMM010000439.1 GCA_902465215.1 uncultured Bacillota bacterium | reverse complement strand
TATCAGATTCCAGAGGAAAATGGCACGAACGTCATGCAGATCAAAGATGGAAAATTTGTGGATGCAGTCTGTGACGAGGGCTTTTGGTATCTGACGATTTTAGGCCTTTGCGCATGGCTTTGCGGTTCTGCGGCATTCAACTCGGCGGTGCTTTCTACCGCAGGTATGTGGATGAGCATCGCAGGTGCGATCGGTCTTCTGATTGCAGGAGGACGAGGCAGGAAAGGCATCGGCAAAATCGTCGGAGGCTTTTCAAATCTGTATAACATCACAAGCTGGATTTCGGATATTTTGTCTTATGCCAGACTTTTGGCACTGGGACTTGCGACCGGCGTTATCGCACAGGTAGTAAATACGATGGGCTCGCTGTTCGGCGGAGGAATTGCCGGACTGATCCTGTTCTTGCTTATCTTTGCGGTGGGGCATGCTGTGAACTTTGCAATCAACCTGCTGGGCGCATTCATTCACTCGGCAAGACTGCAGTATGTAGAGTTTTTCGGCAAATTCTATGTGGACGGCGGAGAGCCTTTCGACCCGCTGCGCAGAAAAGACGAATATATCCGTGTTGATGAAGAATAAAAAACAGAAAAACAGGAGGAAGATAAGATGTTTTTTGAATATATTGACGGAAACAGTTTAGCAATTTTAGGTGCTGCAATCGCGGCGCTGGCAGGTATCGGCTCAGCTATGGGCGTTGGCATCGCAGGTCAGGCGGCTTCGGCTGTTGTTGCGGAAGACCCGAAAAAATTCGGTAAAACAATCATTTTGCAGGCACTCCCGGGCACGCAGGGTATTTACGGTCTGATTATCGCATTCCTGATCATGGTAAAAATCGGTCTGCTCAGCGGAAACATGGTTGACCTCACTGCAGCCCAGGGATTCTATTTCATGTGCGCAGGCATTCCAATCGGAGCAGTCGGCATTTGGTCCGGTATTGCCCAGGGAAAGGCAGCAGCTGCTGCGCTTCAGCTTACAGCTAAGAGACCCGATCAGATGGTTAAAGGTATCATCTATACCGCAATGGTAGAAACTTACGCGATTTTCGCGCTGCTTGTTTCGGTACTGATCTGGCTGAGAATACCGGTTTAGAAAGGACGACAATATGGGCATTGAAAAAATTACCGATAGAATCGCTGCCGAGGCTAAGGCCGATTATGATGCGGTAGTGGGCAGTGCCAAGCAGGAGGCTCGGTCAATTCTCGCAGACGCAAAGGCTGCGGCGGAGAAAATTTTGGCGGATGCCGAAGAGAGCGGACGCACTGAAAAAGAAAAAGCAGTAAAATATGGAAAATCTGCGGCAGACATCGATGCGGGAAAAATTATCCTGAAGAAAAAACAGGAACTCCTCTCGGATTGTTTTGCAGGGATGGTAGATTACATTATCGGAATTGAAGAATATCGCTATATAGAACTTTTGGTGGAGCTTGGAGATGCGGCCGACATGTACGGCGGCAAGCTCTTGTTCAACGCTGATGAAAAGGAAAGAATCGGGCAGAAGGTCTGCGACGCGCTGAATCGCGCGGTTGCTTCAAAGAGAAGAGACAGATACGGAGACGAAATCCAGTATGCGGAGCGTTTCACTTTGGATGAAGAAGTGGGAAATATGAAAGGCGGTTATATTGTCACCTATCGTTCGACGTTCGCAGACTGTACCATCGAGTCTCTGGTAAAGGAGCACCGCATGGATCTTGCCGGTGAAGCAGCGAAAATTTTATT
>CABQMM010000438.1 GCA_902465215.1 uncultured Bacillota bacterium | reverse complement strand
ACACGCATTCTTGTTCGCTGAACAAGGGAATCGGGTGAGAATCCCGGACACGGAAGGAATCTGTCATATTGGCTACAGCCTATGAATCATAGATTGCAAGGGAGAAGGCAGAATTCCGAAAGTAGCTGTATTTCTAAAGGATTGTTTCCGTGCAAAGGAATTTGCGCGCGATGAAAATCGGTCATTGGAGGAGCTGTCATGGCTCTGAGAGAAGGCTGAAGCAATGCGTTTGTGCGAGGGGAAATCCTCTGCACATGAATGGATAAGTCAGAAGACCTACAAACCACCGAAATGAAAGAAACCTGTGAAAAAAAGCGCAGGGCATTTCGGCATACAAGGCACAAAGGCGATGGTTAGACAATCATCGTTTTTTTATTGCAAAATCATTCTTTTCATCCTTTAAGGGCGGTGCCAAGCGGTGACATCGCCCGCGGGGCAGAGTAAATATATATAGGAAATCGAGGACGACGAGATGACCCAACGAGAACTGAAAGCACGAATAAAGGAAGATCCGAATCTGACGCAGGGGGAAAAGGCGAAGAAGCTGAATGAACTTCGTCAGCCCTATCGCGCGCTGAGCGATGAGGAACTATTGCAGCTTGTCCGAGACTTTGCTAAGGAGAATGGCAGAGAACCCATGCAGGCAGATGTGCTGTATGATCGGGAATTAAAGGAACGCTTCGGACCATGGAGCCGTATGCTGGAACGCGCTGGAACACGACCTGTCGCGCAGTCTTATTTAGACAAGAAGCGCAGAAGAAAAGAAAAGCGTGAGCGCCATAAGGAATACCGCAGGCAGATTCGCGAACAGCAGGCAGCGGGCGTGGCGCAGGCAGATATTGCAGAATGACAGACCACTACACAATAAACAGTGTTTACATAGATTATCGCAAGAGGGCAGAGCAAGGCAATCGGGCTGCGCTGCTCCGAAGCGAAATACAAACGAAAGGAAAAACGAAGAAGAAATGAACAAAGAAATAAGTTACTTCAAAAAAGCCTTGGTAATGCTCATGGCAGTGATGATGGTATTCACCATGATGCCAAGCATGGCGTGGGCGACAGAAGAAAATGCAAACAGTGAAACCACCCAAATACAGCAAGGAACTGCCCAAAACGGTTATCTGCAGATGCTGACTTTCAGTGAACAGCCTCAACGGAAAGATACCGTTTTAGAAGCAAATCTGGATTATGCCTTTGATCAGGCAACGACGGAGTATCATGTAACTTTGCCGGACGCTTGCAGTAGCAGTTCCGTCCAAGGTTATTATTTGTGCGCACAATTATCATCGACAGCACCGTCCGATGCAAAACTTCAGATTGATGTGCTTGGTGCAAACGGAGAGTATCAAACTGTCGTAAATAATGGTGACATCTTCAGTAAATACCTTAGCGGATTTTTAATTAATGATATTCCGTGGACATATGATACAGAAACCACAGTAAAAGTCTCCATAGGAAAAGTAGATGATAATTTTCAGGTAAAAGAGGATAGTGCAGATGTGTATTATTATCACTTGAAAAGAAAACCAGTGCTTGCATTGGAAACCTTGAAAGACGCTGACGGAAACAATTTGTATCCATCGCCTGCATTTAAAGCTTTTAATAAAGAGACAGACTATAAAATATACGGAACTTTTAATGACGATCAGGAAATTATTTTTTCTTTCGCAACAAAAAAGTATGAGGCAAGAAACGGAAGCATCTTTGTAGATGGAA
>CABQMM010000437.1 GCA_902465215.1 uncultured Bacillota bacterium | reverse complement strand
TTTGGAAAAGGAAAAACAGCACCATCGGTCGATCGGACGCCGCCTGCGGCGGCTGATGACCTCATGGTGCTGTTTTGACGTGGCGGGGAGTGCAGGATTCGAACCCGCGTGGGCTTGCACCCTAACGGTTTTCAAGACTTTTCGGTTAAATGGACTTGGGAGGATTTTAGTGGAAAATGGCTCCCTGTTTTGGAAGGCTAAAAGCGGCTGGAACGCCTTCATTTTTCAAGAGAAATTTGCCTCAACCCCTTGCGCGGCAAGGAAAATCGAACTCACGGCCACGAGAGCGAAAAACGCTTCATTCAGGAGAAAAAGGAGAGATTTAGGAGAGAAATAGCGAGATTTTGGGAAATTGGAGAGAAAGATGTATCAGGTATGCCATATCAGCAAAAAGACATGTTTGTTTCTGCTGCAAAGCGGCCTTGTCCCCTGCCTTGACAGCGGCAAGAAAACCCGAAGATTTAAGATCGAGACGGCCAATGTGATCCGTTACTTGGCGGATCGTGAGCTCCACCCCGACCGGTACAAGCCACCGGATGGATTTTATGAGCGGAAACGAGTGAAAGGAAAATCTCGAAGGAAAAAGCGCCGCAAGCAAGGGACGGACGCTCCCTCTCCCTCGGTTACCGGCGTTGATCCGTGCATCATGCGTGAGTTCTACGAAGCCGAATTGGAGATTTACCCAAATGATGTATTAACTACCAAACAGATCTCCGAATTTACAGGTTACAGTCATTCTTCTGTTGTGCGGTGGTGCAATAAGCAGTACCTCCAAAACTTTTACATACGACATCGCTTTTATGTCCCGAAGGAATACCTGCTTGATTTCTTCACGAGCAGGCGCTTTATTAACATATCTGTGAAGTCTGAGCTTCATAAGGAAAGGAATCAACAGTTGATCCAATATCAAGCAGAATCGTGTTCTGCAATGGTCGGCACTCCACAGCCAAGCGAGAAGAGAACGAAGAATAAAGTTTATACTAAAAACCAGGGGAGCTAATGGCCTTTAGCTCCCCTGGTTCATGTGCCTGCGAATTGTAATGTGGGTCAATGTCTTTGGTCGTTTCAAAGACTGCTTACAAAACTGATATGAACTTAGAGGGTACCCCCCAAGTTACCCCCTAAGATGCCCCCCAAGATAAAACTGTTACATTCTGCGCAGAACCCTGCAACAAAGCAGAAATCGCCAACTATTGTGGCTTCAAATCTCCGAACATTGGGTTTCACAGGTTGTCTTATGTGTCTTTCCTAAGGATATTCAGGTACTTTTCATAGGCAAAGACAAGCGCTTTGCCGGATTTTGCGGAATACTTGAGAATATTCCGATTGCATAGCATGGTAATATAATTTGCCGTACCGTTTCTGGAAAGGCCGAGTGCACTCGCCGTCTTGACGGTTTCTATAATTGGATTCTGCTCAATTGCCGTACACGCCGTACACTCTGTACGGCTATTTTCAACTTCATCCGCAAAATACGGTTTTGCTTGTGCGTTTGGTGAAGCATTTCACGGCATGGTGAAAGATTGTCCGCTGAATCGGCGGCCGGTACGCAAAACCAGCGTACAGCAACGTACACGAGGTCAGTTTTGCCGCACCGAGCCGTACACTGGCGGCTCAATTTAGCGGCTTCAAAATCAATGCTTGTGAAATCCGTGAAGATTTTCGCCGCAGGTCGAACACGATGCACCATCCGGTGATTTACCGAAATGCGAAGCTGCT
>CABQMM010000436.1 GCA_902465215.1 uncultured Bacillota bacterium | reverse complement strand
CTCTCCGAGCTTTACCGAAAGCGCCCTGCCGTTTGGCAGCGTAATCTTCGTGTGATCTTCTTTTACGGTATCCACAAAGATTTCCGTATAGTCGGTATTTGCGGAGATTTTGATTTTGCCGTCTTCGCTTTCAAAATCGCTATCCAGCGGATAGACCGTTCCGTCAATGGTAATGGATGGCATCGGAAGTCTTGCTTCTGCCATGATGATGGTTTTCACGCGGTTCTTTTCTTCCTGAACAAAGCGTCCGTAAATGCCGTCATGGCTGACATAGTTAAAGGCTGCATCATCGGAATAGTCCGCGCCGTCCGCTTCGACAACCGCAAAGTGATACTTGATGTCGCTCAGCAGATAATCCTGCGGCGCTTCGATTTCCTTAAGATAATACTTTCCTGCCGGAAGCTTCGTGTTTACAAGGATTTCTCCGCCGTCCGCATAGGTGATGGAAATGACATCCATGAGGGTATCCTTCTTGATGGATTTTGAGAAGATTTTCAAAACGCCGTCATGCTTTGCGGTGATTTCTTCTGCCGCATAAAGCCCGAACTTCACAACCTGTCCTTCTTTTGGCTTCTGATAGTCCTTGGACTTAAATGCGGTTTCAAAGACCTTGGAGAGATCAAGCTGTGCTTCATAGTATTTATTCTCAAAGGTATTCTTTCCCCAAATCAGCGGTGTGAACTGGTCTTTATACTTCAGCTCCACAATCTGCTCTTTGCTGTCGTTTAAGTAGTTATCATCTGCCGCAAGCTCGCGGAGAATGTATTTTCCAAGCGGAAGGAGGTCTGAGACTGCCTTTCCGTTTTCATCGGTTGTCAGCGTCTGAATCATGGTCGATGCCGTATAGCGGTTGGTCTTATACACATTGTATAAATCCAGCACCCCGACGCCGTTACCGGAAGCGGTGTCTGCGCAGTAGATATCCATCGTGTAACCGTCCGCAAAGACAAGGCGAAGTGCTTCGTCTTCCTTCTGGTTTGTCGTAATTTCAATCGTGTAATATGCTTCTTTTCCGGCTTCGGTTGTGTAATGGGCTTTTGCAATCACGAGCATCCCGTTTGCAAGCCCGGTGTTCTGATTAAACTCTGCCTGCGGATTTTTCGGTGTCAGAAGGTCGTACCAGTTCAGATTTGTCAGTGCTTTGTTTCCTTCTGCGTCCGTCTTGACATAGTTCAGGCTCGGAATGATTTTCTTGTAGCCGTGGTCCACTGCGGACTGCGGAAGCGTAATCGTTGTCTTGCATGCGCCGCCGCGATAGAACATTTCTGCACGGATGCCGTCTTCCCACTTGAAGTAAATCGGTGCGCTGATCGGAATGGTGCGGAAAGTTGTCATATCACCGCTTGTTTCCTTTTCATAGCCGAGTCCGGCTTCAACCTGTTCGGAAATATTCATATTCTGCTTCGTGATGTTCGTCGTCGCAACGCCTGTTTCCTTATCCATGACAGAGGCAAGTGCAAAGCCGTCCCAGTTTAAGGTAAAGCCGTTTTCATCTTCCGGCTCCTGTGTGTATTCTGCTTCATAAACCTGCACAACTGCCTTTTTGAAGTTACCGACTTCGTCGCATTCCTGCCATGAGGTCATATCCGAAAGGAGGATTCTGCGAATCAGCTCGCCGCTGGCCTCATCGGTCTTTTCAATCATAATGTAGTGCGGATCTTCTTTCGGATTTCCGGTGAAGGAAATTAAGTTCCAGCCTTCCGGAATCGTATAGGCTGCG
>CABQMM010000435.1 GCA_902465215.1 uncultured Bacillota bacterium | reverse complement strand
GAATCTTCTAAACGACCCTGCCGCGCTGACACACGGGAAAGACCGCTTTGAATGGATTGCAGTTGATGAGGAACATAATATCGCACGGAACTGTGTGCGCGAAGGAATCGACAAAGAGCCGTGTGCGGTTGGAGACTACTGCCTTTCCAGACCATTCTGGGGTTACAGCAAGGAAATCTGGGATACACTGTACGGCGCTGTGACCAGTTGGCGGGAGCGTTGGTATCAGAAAATTGTCTGGACAAACCTCTACAAAATCGCGCCGCGCAAGGGCGGAAATCCGAGCGAAGCGTGGCAGAAGATGCAGCGGGAAGTTTGCGTCGAACTGCTCCGTGCCGAGATTGATTTTTTTAATCCGACGCATATTTTATTCGTGACCGGTACAGATTGGTTTCAGCCGTTTCGCGGCATATTTCAGGAGGTCAAAGAGCGTGGTGTGAACCATCCGTCACGAAAAGATTCAAACACATTCTATGCAGAGCTGCTTGCTGCATACAATGCGCAAAGCGGGATGCGCAGCAAGGTTGTCGTGGCCTGCCGCCCGGAAATGCGAGATAAGCAGGCGTATGTCGCACAGGTCAGCAAATTCTTGAAATAAACAATATTGTACCGTGCTGCACAAAAAGTGCGGCAGGGTACTGTTTTGAAAAAGGGATTTTGTGTTTTGCCGCGAATACTGTAGAGAATCAAATAGAAATGAGGGATGTGATATGATGCGGTTTGTCAGGGACATTTTGATTCAATCACTCGTCGTAATTGTGGTGATGTATCTCGTTCAGATTATAAAGTACTGGATTGTGGGAGAAGTAAGACCTTCACTGCTCGGTATGATTCTCAGTCTGGTCGGCGGCTATCTTTTATCTGAGGTCATTGTGAAAAAGCTTAATGAAAAATGAGACAGCTTACACACCAAATTTTCAAAGCGAAGGAGCAATACCGCTGCAGACTGTATTGGAACTTATATCCGAGGACATCCTGATAGACAGAGAACGTTGGGCTTTTGCACCATCACTTGCAGAACGAGCGGAACTTGTGGCGCAGCTCAAACGCAGCGCCTCTTTTTGGGGCGACACGCTTTACTTTGACAGCAGCAGAGAACCGCCGGCGGAGCTTCCATTTTATAATTATCTGCTGCTGCAATGCACACGGGCACGCAACAGCAACACAAAGCGAATCATCTATGTCTGGACGCTTCATGGGTTTCATTCCTTCACCGCCTTGGAGCGGTACATTGTATGTGAGGACTCGATTAATAGACTATTTGTATTTTTGAAGGAGCACAATCACTATCGAAAAGCCGATTACAGGTTCTTTTTTCAAGATGAACTTGGAAATAAAACCTATACGGACATAGACGGCTTTACGCATACATTTTTTGCGCTGTTGCATAAACGGGGGAAATGGCCTTATTATCACTATCATTTTGAAATACGCGGTTTGTGTGAGCTTGAGTTTGACGGAAAACTATATTGCTCCATATTTGGATCTCTTGACGAATTAGATTATGAGCTTGAACTGCTTTCAAAGGGCTATATCTTCCCGCAAAATGAAAACGAAGAAATGGCAAGAACCGGATTTGCATCCTTTGACGGCAAGAGCTATCTTTTTACGGTTCGTGTAAATTTGGACGAAGATAGCTTTGTCTGGGAATTATATGATGAAAATCTGCAGGTGTATTCCCGCGCATTTCACAGTTTTTCTAAGCAATGGCCAACGGCAGGTAGTTCTATC
>CABQMM010000434.1 GCA_902465215.1 uncultured Bacillota bacterium | reverse complement strand
CGATATGAGCTTCAGCATATACCGCAGGTTCCTGATTCGGAAATGATTGAGGCAATGTCCCTGCCGCCCTTGACAAGCAGCGAAAAAGCGACTAACTCAAAAGCTGTTCCGGACGTTGCGCTTTCCTATAAGAAAACGGCTGAACGGATGAATGCCGAGGCGCTGGGCGAACTTGCGTCTGCCTATGTGAACCTCTGGCGGGAGCATGACCGACTCCAGCATTATACTGGATTACTGGATGAGCGCCAGGGCAGAGTACTCCGGCTATACTACTTTGAGTCGTATGTGTGGACAGACGTTGCAAAGGTTATGCACATGACTGTACGGACAGCACAGAGAATCCGGCAGCAGGCAGTGGATGAGCTGGAAAAATTATACGCATTCGCCAAAGACTTTTTTCTAATTTAGTTGTTGTAAAAATAGAAAAGGATGGTTAATACAATGTCATTACCACAGGTTTTGATCAAAGACAAATACTGTCTGACGATTGATGAGGCTGTTGCCTACTTCAATATCGGCGAAAAACGAATGCGTAAAATCGTCGAAGAAAACCAAACATCGGATTTCATCATACAGAATGGTGTAAAAACATTGATCAAGCGAAAAAAGTTTGAAGCATTTCTTGATCGCATTTCCTCCATTTGAGAAACATCTTTCAAATTATAGTGTCTCCAGCGGCTAGGAAAGAAGCCTCTGACATGATATACTGTTTGTATATCGTGCCGAGGCTCTTTTTCATGAGGAAAGGAGCATGGAACATGAGCGAAAAAAGACGGGATCAAAGAAATCGTATTCTTCGCAATGGAGAGAGCCAACGCAAGGATGGCCGTTATGTATTCAAATATCGGGATATTAACGGTCAGCCGCAATTTGTATATAGCTGGCGGCTAGAGCCGACTGACAGACTGCCTGCCGGCAAGCGGGACGGTCCTGCGCTTCGGGAATTGGAACCGAAAATCATACGGGATCTTGAGGATAAAATATCCCCGCGCGGTGGTGACATGACTGTCGTGGAACTGGTTCAAAAGTATCTGCGCACCAAAACCGGCGTCAGAGCAAGCACCAGGGCTGGCTATAAAACCGTTCTGAATCTTCTGGAGAAGGATTTATTTTCCGGAATCCGCATCGATCGTGTGAAGCAATCCGATGCAAAAGTATGGCTGATTGACCTGCAAAAAAGCGGCAAGAGTTATAGCAGCATTCACTCCATTCGCGGTGTCCTGCGTCCAGCATTCCAGATGGCCGTTGATGACGACCTGCTTCGTAAGAATCCATTTGATTTTGAGTTGGCCAGTGTGATCGTTGACGACAGTGTGATCAGAGAGGCGATTTCACGAAAGGATGAACGCATTTTTCTGGATTTTATCCGAAACGATAAGCATTACTCGCAGTATTACGACGGCATGTGCATCCTGTTCAAAACCGGCCTGCGCATTTCCGAATTTGCCGGCCTGACACTCAGCGATGTCGATTTGCGTGCCCGCGTGATCCACGTTGATCATCAGCTGCAGCGCACAACGCAGATGGAGTACATTATCGAAGATCCAAAGACAGAGAGTGGTATCCGTGATATTCCGATGACTGACGAGGTCTACGATTGCTTTTCCAGGATCATTGCCGGAAGGCCAAAACCAAAAGCCGAACCGTTTGTAGGCGGAAAAACAGGTTTTTTGTTTTTGGACAAAAACGGAAAGCCGAAAGTGGCGCTTCACTGGGAAAAGTATTTTCATTATGCACT
>CABQMM010000433.1 GCA_902465215.1 uncultured Bacillota bacterium | reverse complement strand
GCTTTGACGAAACGGCTCGCGCCGGCGGCTTTACCATAAGCCACGCCTACGAGCAATATCCGCTTGCGGTGCTGCTCCACCTCTCCGACCTTGAGGCCACCTACCTTGCGGAGCAGGGACAGAACGCTCTGCACCAAAACGGTTAAAGGAGGAAGAACTATGACTCCCGAAAGACTTTGGGAAGCGTTTTGCGACCACAACCTTGACCTTGACCCGTATAATCTTACATACACCGCATGGCAGTTCCTCGACGGAAAAAAGGGCTGCGACAGGCTTGCCTCCCTTGTTCGGGCGAAGATAAAAACCGCCACCTCAAGCCTTGTGAAAATCTTTGAGCTTGACGGAACCGAGCTCCCCAAGGAGGGGGACTATTCCGTTATTATGGACAGCGAGGAGGATGCGCTGTTCATCATCAAAAACAAAAGCGTAGTGGTAAACAAATTCTGCGAGGTGGGCGAGGATATAGCCTATAAAGAGGGCGAGGGCGACCAGACTCTCGAATATTGGCGCAAGGCTCACGAAAAATATTTCCGCGAACAGTGCGAGGAATACGGCATTGAGTTTTCCGAGGATATGGAAGTAATAACAGAGGAATTTGAGCTTATTTTCCAATAATTTTATAGATTTTTCCGATAAATAATCATTGTTCTTTTAGAATTTGTGCAAAAACTATACTTTTGTATAGTGAAAAGCTCGAAAAAACGGTGTATAATAATAATCGGAAAATTCTATTGAATAGGAGGATTAAATATTATGAAAAAACTGGTAAGTATATTGCTTTGTCTCATTATGCTTGTGGGAATTATGCCTACCGCTGCCTTTGCGGCAGAGCTGAGCAATATGAAGATCGATTCAGACGGCGTTCTGAGCTGGGACGCTTATCCCGATGCGACGGAGTACGGCGTTTATGTGGATAAGAATGATTCACACTCATTTTTCAGCATAAATGCTCCGGAAACATCCATGAAGCTCAAGGATGAGATGGACAGACTTAAATCGGAGAGCGCTATTTACACCGTAAAGGTAATCGCATCGAAGGAACCGGGCAACAGACAGCTTGCGACCAAGACGATATTGTATGATTATGTTTCTCCGTTCCCGCAGCTTGCGAAGGCCGCCAACCTTCGTTGGGAAGGCATGACGGCAAAATGGAGTGCCGTTGAAAATGCGGAGGAATACGATGTAATTCTGTATGAGAGCAACTATAAGGGCGAAATCAAAAAGCGCCTTGAGAGTCATACGGTAAAAGGAACGGAATTTGATTTTTCAGATACCCCGTTTTTCTCCTACTATTATGTGTTCACCGTTGTTGCAGCGAACAAAAATGGCTATGTTGCAAGTAAAAAGGCAATAAGCCCCGCAATTAAAAATACAAACGAAAAGCCCGTTTTCCAAGTGACTGTTGACGAAAACGGCATACTGCATTGGAACAAGCACGTATCCGCCGACGGATACGGATTTTATTATTTAACAAAAAATTTCGATTATTCCATCACCGCTTATTGCAAGATAGAAGACCCTAATGCAACCTCCTTTGACTTAAAGGCGGAAATGGATGAACAAAAAGTTAATACCGGTATCTACGAGATTAAATTTTCTGCAGAGGCAGACGGTAATATACTCGAAACGAAAAAACTCAAGTATAAATACACATCTCCGTTTGAACGCCTTGCCAAAGCGCAAAATCTTCGGTGGGACGGCTCCATAGCAAGATGGGACGCGGTAGAGAACTCGAAGATGTA
>CABQMM010000432.1 GCA_902465215.1 uncultured Bacillota bacterium | reverse complement strand
GGCTTTTTGAAAAACTTGTATGTATGACGGTAACCCGCTCGGCAATGCGCCGGGCGGATTACCGTCAGTTTTGGGGGTGCTATAAACTCTTGTGTATAATCGTAATTTTTTTACGCGCACACAAAATGAAATAGTAAAAAGTTGCATACGATTCTGCTTTGTGGTATAATAATAAAACAGTAAAAGAAATGTGCCACGGAGGACGGAATATGCTTACCAAAATTACGCTTGATAATTTCAAGTCATTCAAAAATAAGGTTACGATCGACCTGACGAAAACCAACTATACCATTCTGCCACAGAATGTGGCAGATAACGGTGTTCTGAAAGGCTGTATTTTTGTCGGGGCAAACGCTTCCGGCAAATCAACAATCATTCTCGGAATGAAATTGCTTCTTGATTTTCTCTTTTCCGAAAGGAACCTCAATTCAGGTATTTTTCTCTGCATGTTCGGAGAAAGACCTCGCTATTCGCTTTCGTATGAGTTTTTGATTGAGAACAAAACGGTGGAGTATTCTTTCGAGGTGGATGTCCGCAAAAATATGATTTCCGAAAAGCTCTACCTTGACGATACGCTTATGCTGGAAAGAATGGGGCTTTCGGCAAAGTCATACATTGCCGAACCAAGCGGAGTCAATTATAACGAAACAGATGTCGGCAAAGATACGCTGTTTCTGCGGACGCTGTATTTTAATACGAAGTTCGCTTCCAATCCTGCCCTGAGTGCGTGGATGGATTATCTGAAAAACTCCATCTACATCAATATGTTTGCAAAGACGATTATTTCTTACGGAAAAGCGGAAGCATCGGTTGCCCGCTATCTTGATAAGAGCGGATGTGAATCCATTAACCGGTTCTTTGATGAGTATAATTTTGAGCAAAACATTGAATATGACCACAGTAGCAGGGGCGGAAAAGTACATTTTATTGTCGGAGAGGATGACAACGAGAAGGACATCTTTTTCAAGCGTAAGGGCATTGATGTTCCAATCCCATTTGCGGAGGAATCTCTTGGAAATCAGAACCTGCTTCGTATTCTTCCGACGTTTCTGAATGTTATCCAAAACGGAGGAATGCTTCTGATTGATGAATTTTCAAGTGGATTTCATAATGAGCTTGAAAATCTGATGGTTAGATATTTCATGGAAAAATCCAGCCGCGCGCAAATGCTGTTTGTTTCACATTCTACAAATCTGCTCAGCAACTCCATTCTTCGACCGGATCAGGAATATTCGGTTGAGTTTCAGAATGAAAATGGAAGTTTTGTTAAGCGGTTCTCGTCAGAGCAGCCACGTTCTGCACAGAACATCGAAAAGATGTATGTCAGCGGCGTTTTCGGCGGTATTCCTGAGTACAAAGAGGTGGATTAGAGGGTTGATATGTCAATTTTTCGACATTTTTTCAGAATACAGCTTGCATAAATATGCAAAAAATGATATAATGCTCTTTGGAAAAACGAATACAAAAGACAATTTATGTTCTTCATTCGCGGTGCTTTGCAGAGCGATATTCTTTGCGGGCAGTTGGGTATGAAGCTAAGATGGAAGCAGGTGCGATTCCTGCGCGGTCCCGCCACTATATTGATGGAGTTTTGCCAATGAAAACCACTGGATGAGATGTCTGGGAAGGTAGGTAAAGCGTTGAAGTCTGAGTCAGGAGACATGCATAGACTTGGTATTTTTTCCCATGTCGGTCGAACATAGTGAGATGAAACATACAAAGCACAGCAAAAACGGACTGTGGTCTTTTG
>CABQMM010000431.1 GCA_902465215.1 uncultured Bacillota bacterium | reverse complement strand
TACTAAGATTGCGAATACTCTGAAGTCTAAACAAGGGGGCGGTGTGTCTGCCAATACGATTCGGGCATATATCGGACATTTGGAAGATGCATTCCTTTTTTCTGAAAGCAAGCGTTATGATTTAAAGGGGAAATCCTATTTTGATTCTCCAAATAAATATTACAGCGAGGATATAGGGCTTAGAAATGCGCGAATCGGCTTCCGCCAGCAGAAAATGACGCATATAACGGAAAACATCATATACAATGAACTTGCCATCCGGCAGCTTTCGGTTGATGTGGGGGTTGTTTATGCGAGAACGCTCAATGATAACGGCAGTTCGGTCCGCGTGCCGAGAGAAATTGATTTCGTGGTAAATTCGGGAGGAAAGAGAACTTATATACAATCGGCATATGCCATGCCTACGGAAGAAAAGGCAGAAACAGAAATCAGACCATTCACTCTTATCGGCGATTCCTTTCCTAAAATTGTAGTGCGGCGGGATATTGGCAAGCGCTGGTATGATGATAATGGTATTTTGCATATAAATCTAATTGATTTTCTTCTGGATAAGGAGCTTATTTGAGACTGTGATTTTAAGATAAGGAGGAATTTATGGAGCAATTAAGAGCGAAAAAAGGGTTTATCTGTGATATGGACGGTGTAATCTACCGCGGAGGCAGTCTGCTTCCGGGCGTGAAGGAGTTCGTGGAGTGGCTGTACAGAGAGGGAAAGAGCTTTTTGTTTCTGACAAATAACAGCGGACAGACACCGCTTGAATTGAAGTTGAAACTGCAAAATATGGGAATGGACATTGACGAGAGCCATTTTTACACGAGTGCAATGGCAACCGCAAAGTTTGTCAGCGAGCAGACGCATCACTGCAGCGCTTATGTAATCGGGGAACCGGGGCTAGTTGGCGCGCTTTATCAGTGCGGCGTGGCAATTACCGACAGAGATCCGGATTATGTAATCGTTGGCGAAAGTCAGAGCTATAATTATGAAACGATTTGCAAGGCGGTATCGCTGGTGCGCAGCGGCGCCAAGCTGATTGGAACGAATTTCGATATGACAGGGCCATCCAATCGCGGCATCATTCCGGCGTGCAGGGCACTCATTTCACCGATTGAAATGGCAACCGGAAAGCAGGCGTATTTCGTAGGAAAGCCAAACCCGCTTATGATGCGGACCGGCTTGAAAATGCTCGGTGTGCATTCGGAAGAGGCGGCGATGATCGGTGACAGGATGGATACCGATATTGTCGGCGGCGTGGAAAGCGGTCTGGATCCGATTCTGGTGCTTTCGGGAGTGACAAGCAGAGAGGAAGTCGACTTGTTCCCTTACCGTCCGCGTCTAATTCTCAATGGTGTGGGCGATATTCCGGAGTAAAGCAGCTCTAAGTCAGTTAACAAGTCGGTTAAGCTGATATTTATGCCTTTTGGGAGAGAAAAAATCTCTTTTCAAAAGGCTTTTTTGTCGGGTTTTGTCGAAAAATTTATTTTGGCGATTTGGCGAAGACAATTCCAAGACACCCGTTTGTGTGTTATACTAAGAAGAACAGTAATCAACGAGGAGAAATTTATTTATGAACTTAGACCACTTAAATCCGCAGCAGCAAGAAGCAGTCAGACATATCGACGGGCCGCTTTTGATTTTAGCAGGAGCGGGAAGCGGGAAAACCGCAACGATGACGCATAGAATCGCCTATTTGATTGAAAACGGGATAAGTCCGTATGAGATTTTAGCGGTTACCTTTACGAATAAGGCGGCGCGCGAGAT
>CABQMM010000430.1 GCA_902465215.1 uncultured Bacillota bacterium | reverse complement strand
CCATTATCAACACACTCGGAACACAGCTGAACATTGAAGTGCTTACGAGAACAGTTGTGACAATCAACGAAATCCCGTACACAATCGGTGGACTGGCATCGGCAATGTGCGGTCCTGCGATGGCCGTTGCAATCGGATATGCTCTTAATTGCCCGCCGCTCGTACTCTTTTCATTGATTTCCGTAGGTTTTGCGTCGAACGCGTTAGGCGGGGCAGGCGGACCGCTTGCTGTACTGTTTGTTGCGATTATCGCATCCGAAGTCGGCAAGGCAGTTTCAAAAGAAACAAAAATCGATATTCTTGTAACTCCTATGGTGACAATCGGTGTAGGTGTTGCATTATCCGCATGGTGGGCACCGGCACTCGGCGCTGCGGCAATGAAGGTGGGAAGCCTGATTATGTGGGCAACCGAGCTTCAGCCGTTCCTGATGGGAATTTTAGTTTCCGTTATTGTAGGTGTTGCGCTTACTCTTCCGATTTCCTCTGCGGCTATCTGTGCAGCATTACAGCTCACGGGACTTGCAGGCGGAGCTGCGGTCGCAGGATGCTGTGCGCAGATGGTGGGATTCGCGGTCATGTCTTTTAAAGAAAACAGATGGGGCGGAATCATTTCGCAAGGGCTCGGAACATCCATGCTTCAGATGGGCAATATCGTAAGAAACCCTAAAATCTGGATTGCGCCAACGCTTACATCCGCAATTACAGGTCCAATCGCAACCTGCTTATTTAAGATGGAAATGAATGGGCCTGCCATTTCATCCGGAATGGGAACCTGCGGCCTCGTAGGACCAATCGGTGTTTATACCGGATGGGCAAACGAAATCACGGAAGGGGTAAGAACAGCGATTACAAGTATGGACTGGATTGGTCTGGCTCTCATAGCGATTATTCTTCCTGCTGTATTATGTCCGATTATCAATATGTTCTTCCGCAAAATCGGCTGGGTAAAAGACGGTGATTTAACGCTTTCCTAATATGCGCCACATACGGGAGAAGCCGATGAAAGAGGGCTTATGCGATATAGGCATCGTTGCTTGATTGCTTCTTAACGACTCTAAATGAGATAATATCAACGATTACCACGAAAACGAAGAAGCAGTAAATCAAAGTATCGCTTGGCATCATCAGGCAATAGTCATAATAACCATGTAAGAGTACCGGAACGACAAAGCTGAGCAGCTTGTTGACTCCGGCTCTTATTTTATTACCGTAAGCGCTGTAGAATTTTGCTCTGGAATAGAACAGACCCATAAAGATTGCAAAGGTGCAGTGTCCGGGCACGGAAAGCAAGCCTCTTGAAATAACGACACCGAATCCATAATCCAGTACATACATTATATTTTCAAGCCCTGCAAAACCAAGACTTACACAAACAGAGTAGAGGAGACCGTCAAAGGTGTAGTTGAAATCCGGGCATTTCCATGTTTTCCGCTTCAGAAAGAAAAGTTTCAAGCCTTCCTCGGAACAAGCAACGATTCCAAAACACATGATTATGTAATAGGTCTGAGTATCCTGGATATTCATAGAATCGAGAACACCGGAGAAAAAATCCTCCAAAAGTCCGGCAGGTATGCAGGAAAGCGCACCGAAGATAAATAAAACAAGCAAAAGTCTGAAAGGTTCTTTTTCGATTTTGTCATGTTGATATACATATACCATTAAAATAATTGCCGGGAGTAATGCTGCAGCTAAAATAATTTCCATAAAAATTTCGTCTCCTAATATAATTTATAAAAAGATTATATCATAATAATTATGACTT
>CABQMM010000429.1 GCA_902465215.1 uncultured Bacillota bacterium | reverse complement strand
GAACAAAATCCGCGCAGAACTGAAAAAAGAACTGGATAAGGTATATAACACTTGCAAGAACCTTGACCTGAACTATGACGGCACCAAGAAAGATAAAGACGGAAAACCGGAGCCGGAATACTTCACGAAAGAAGAAAAAACGCAGATTAACAAGGCATACGAGGATGCGGCACAGGTTTTGGGAAGCAGCAAAAGCACTGCAGACGAAAGCCACCGGGCGCAGCAGGAAGCCATCGAAAAGATACAGAAAATTCAGGACGATGCGGGTAAGGCGCATGAAGCAGTTCTTGCTGCTTTCCGTGAAAACCTGAATAAACTGCCGGATGACGAAACGCTTATCACAAAGGGCGAGGAAAGCATTGTCAAAACGCTGTTTGCCACTTATGACAGCATGAATGCATATCAGCAGAAGAAACTCGTGACACAGGTCGAATACACAAAATATGATAAGATCAAAAAATACATTGAGAAACTGGAAGCTGAGAAAGAAGACCTGAAAGACGCAGCCGCGTATAAGCTGAACTTGGTTGTCAAAGCAGATACTAAAGAAGCCGAGGCAGTCATAAACAAGATGATTAGCTACCTGCGTGAAAACCCTGCGAAAATGGATCGCGCAGAAGGCGGCAAATATGACCATACGAAGGCAATCAATATCGTAACGCCTTTCACCTTCGGAAGTTATGACGGAAGAAGCGAGCTGTTTACCAAAACTTTCAGTGAAGCATATCCGCTGACAGCAGTGCGCCTTTATACAGGAATCGACTATGCGGCATATTTCCAGACCCGGAATGCAAGCGGCAGCTTCACGACAAATGACGGCTGGACAATCAGTGATGAAAATCTTGGTATTGTTCTGATTGCGCCGAACAAAGGCGTAACGGCAGGCTTTTACGGTACGGAAGGCCATCTGACGGTCAAGGTTGGCGATACCGCCTATGAGCTTAAGAGCATCAGCTATGAGGGACTGGAAAAGGATGCGGTCATAAGTGATACGCAGCGTGTCTATGACGATTCCAGCTATAAAGAAAAAGACGCAGACACAGTCAATATTGACATCTCTGATGCCTACCTCGGCTTCACCATGCCGTATAACGATGTCACCATCACCTTAAACTGGGCACCTGTGACAACGAAAGCAGAGCTTGAAGCAGCAAAGGATGCCGCAAAACAGGTCTTAGACGAAGCTTTTGCGGAGTACGAAAAGAATAAGGCAAGCTACGGCGATAACTGGAACAAGCTTGAAAAAGCATATACTGATGGAATTGCCGCAATCGGAGCCGCAGCAACCATCGACGCTGTTGCACAGGCAAGAAAAGACGCAGTTACAGCGATGTCGAAGGTAACGAAAGCAGGACAGACAGAGCCAAGTCCGGACGCTGTCGGCACCGTACATGTCATCGTCGAAAATACCACCTTCCCGAAAGATAAGTGGGGCGGTAAGACCTATTGGGATGGCATTCTCGTCAATACCGATGTGGAAATCACAGCCAAATCCACGATGATGAGCTGCGTGGTTGATGCGCTGAAAAAATTCGGCTATGAGCAGAAAGGCGCAGAAAACAACTATATCTCCGAAATTAACGGACTTGCCGAATTTGACGGCGGCTCAAGCTCCGGCTGGATGGGAACCTTAAACGACTGGTTCAATAATGAAGGCTTTGGAAACTTCACCGTTGCAAACGGCGCGCTTGGAGACGGAGACGAAATTCGCATCATGTATACAACCAAAGGCTACGGCGAAGACCTCGGCGGCTCATGGGCAA
>CABQMM010000428.1 GCA_902465215.1 uncultured Bacillota bacterium | reverse complement strand
TGGGTTTCTTTCGTTACTATCTTCCTTTCCGATGACATATAATCTTATGCACAGAAACGAAAAAATTCTGCGCAGCAGGATTTTTTCGACAGACTGAAAGCCGCATCTTTCGGTGCGGCTTTTCTGTATAAATTTGCATAAATTTGCGTAAATATTACTTTGCGTAATCAACGGCGCGACTTTCGCGCACAAGGTGAACCTTAATCTGTCCGGGATAGTCAAGCTCGGATTCGATTTTCTCCGCAATTTCTCTTGCGAGGAGCACCATACGGTCGTCATCGATAACCTCCGGCTTTACGATTATGCGGATTTCGCGTCCCGCCTGAATGGCAAAGCAGTTGTCAACGCCCTGAAAGGAGTTCGCAATTTCCTCAAGCTTCTCAAGGCGCTTGATGTAGTTTTCCACATTTTCGCGGCGGGAACCGGGTCTTGCGGCGGAGATAGCGTCCGCTGCCTGCACGATCCATGCAATCGCGCTGCGAGGCTCAACATCGTTATGATGCGCTTCTATGGCGTGGATAACCGCTTCCGGCTCCTTGTACTTCTTTGCGACGTCAACGCCTATGCTCACATGGCTGCCCTCAATTTCATGAGTAAGCGCCTTGCCTATATCATGCAGAAGACCTGCGCGGCGAGCCATATTCACATCCACGCCGCCCATTTCGGAGGCGATCATTCCGGAAAGCTGAGAAACCTCAATAGAGTGTTGGAGCACGTTCTGACCATAGCTGGTTCTGTAACGCATTCTGCCAAGCAGACGCACAATTTCAGGTGCAACACCGTGAACGCCGCACTCAAGCACTGCTCTTTCGCCGTCCTGTTTGATTTTTGCATCAACCTCGCGGCGAGCTTTTTCAACGGTTTCTTCAATTCTTGCAGGGTGGATTCTTCCATCCTGAATAAGCTTTTCAAGGCTAAGACGGGCAATTTCTCTGCGGACAGGGTCGAAACAGGAAATTGCAATGGCTTCGGGCGTATCGTCGATGATAAGGTCAACGCCGGTAATGGTTTCGATGGCACGGATATTGCGGCCCTCTCTGCCGATTATGCGGCCTTTCATCTCGTCACTGGGCAGCGGCACAACGGAAACGGTCGCTTCCGCAACGTAGTCCGGTGCACAGCGGGCAAGAACCGTTCCGAGAATTTCTCTTGCCTTATCCTCGGATTCGTCCTTATACTGCTGCTCGTACTGCATTATGCGCAGCGCCTTTTCGTGAGTGAGCTTCGAGTCCAAATCGGCGAGAAGCTGCGCTTTCGCCTGCTCCTCGGTGTAGCCGGAGATGCGCTCCAGCATATCGAATTGGCTCTTTTTAAGCTGCTCCGCTTCGGTAAGGCGTGCTTCCGCAGCCTTCAGCTTCTCCTGAATTTGGTCTTCTTTTTTGTCAAGGTTATCGGATTTTTTGTCGAGGGATTCCTCTTTTTGCTGAAGTCTGTGCTCCTGACGCTGAACCTCCGCGCGGCGGTCTTTTACTTCCCGCTCCGCATCGGTACGCAGTTTGTGGATTTCGTCTTTCGCTTCAACAAGTGCTTCTTTTTTTCGGCTTTCAGCTGTTTTGATTGATTCGTTTACAATGCGTCTTGCTTCTTCTTCGGCGGAACCAAGCTCTGCTTCCGCAACTCTGCGTCTATATGCAACACCCAGAGGGAACGCGATTACCAAACCAACGACCAAAGCAATGATACCAACGATCACGCAGGCCAAAACATCCCCGGAGTTCATTCCGGAAAATATGTTAAGGCCTTTAACAAAGGTCAGATATTCCATTAGTGAC
>CABQMM010000427.1 GCA_902465215.1 uncultured Bacillota bacterium | reverse complement strand
CGGCTGCGCTGTCTGCCGCGGGGGCCGCAGCGGGAGCTTCAGCGGTGCTGCCGCAGCCTGCGAACAGAGCTGCGCAGAGAACGAGGCAAAGGATCATCGCCAGTGTTTTTTTCATTTTCTTCCTCCTGTAAAATTGTTTGTCTGTGCGGGGTCATATCTGCCGCCGCATCATGATTTGAGAATACAGCAGAAAACGTTTTCTGTAAAGTGTATTTTCTTTTGCTTTCTAAACAATATTTTTTGTTCTTTTTTGTGAAAATAGCATAAGGAAGCCGACATTTTTGAGCGTGTTCAAAGTCTCTTAAAGATTTCGACATTTGAAAAGCTTGATTTTTATAGAAAACCTTTTCTTTTTCCTTGACGTTTTCTTTGCGTTGATTTACTATATATCACAGGAAAAGAAAGGACGGTGAACCTAATGAAGCAGCCATCCGTTGGCGCGAACCTCTCCGACGTCGCCGCGCGCGCCGGGGTCTCGGTCGCGTCCGCATCCAGAGTGCTCAGCGGCTCAAAGTACCCTGTCAGCGACAAGGTCAGGAAGCGCGTCCTCGCCGCCGCCAAGGAACTCAACTACGTGCCCAATATTTTCGGCCAGCTCCTGCGCAGCAATTCCAGCGGAGCTATCGGCATCATCGTGCCGTCCCTGCAAAACCCGTTTTACAATCAGGTCGTCTTCGGTATCGAGTCCGCCGCCATGGTGAATGGGCATGAGATACGCCTGTTCTCCTCTCACAGAAGCGTAGAGCAGGAGCGCAGCAGCATCATGTTCCTGCTGCACAGCCGCGTCATGTCTCTGCTCATCGTCTCCGTGGATACGAGCCCGGACACGCTCAAGCATTATATCGACGCCGGCGGACAGGTCGCGCTGCTTGAGGCAGAGTTCGAACTTGACAATGCCATCAACGCCGTCTCCGACAGCTACCTCGGCGGACGCATGGCGGCAAGGCACCTTGTGGACTACGGCCATAGAAAGATTGCCTTTCTCTCGACGCCGATAACGAAAAAGTTCAGGCAAAAGGTTCTGGCTGGGGTGCGTGATGAGCTCATTCAAAGTGGTATCCGCTTTACCGACAGCGACGTTTACACCGCCGAAGTCGAGAGCGAATCATTGACAGGTCAGTATGAGTTTGAGGTCGGCAAGCAGCTTGCCAAACAGCGGGATTACAAGCAGCTTGGCTACACCGCCATCATCGCGATAAACGACCTTTCGGCCTACGGCGTCATTCAGGCGCTCAATCAGTCCGGAGTTTCCGTGCCGGGGGACATTTCCGTGATCGGGCTGGATAACATCATGTATTCCGAGATGATCTTCCCGCCGCTCACAACGGTGGAGATGCCCTCGAGCAACATGGGCTATACAGCTTGCCAGATGCTGATCTCCGCCATGGAGAGCGACAGCCGCATCATTTCTTCCATGGAATTCAAATACCCCTGCGTGCTGAAGGTGCGCGGCTCTACAAAGGATATCCGCGCCGTCTGCGCAGATTGATTCTACGCATATTTTGATGTGTATGCGAAACAGGTTCATTTTTTCATTTTCACAAGCAAGCAGAGCTTGCACCGTGCGAAATTCGGCATGCAAGCTCTGCTTTACATGACTGCTTCCAATAATAAAACAGTAAAATCTGCTGTTTAATGTATAGTAAAACAGACCCGCAAGCGAAACGCTTCACAGGTCTGTCTATTTTATAGGCTACATAGTTTACAGTTCATAGATCATCTTGGAGCTTCATCATCGTGCGCTACTTTTCTTAAAAAATGCAACGGCAACAA
>CABQMM010000426.1 GCA_902465215.1 uncultured Bacillota bacterium | reverse complement strand
CCGGAAAAAGCGTCGGAAATCGCTTATTCGTCAGTCCTTGTAAAGCATCTGTAAATCCCAAGCGGTTCAGGCAGAAAAGAGAACCGAACAAAGGGAAAATAAGAAATTAAATATTAAAACCAATTAAATTTTTATGATTATGGAAGCAACAGCAATTCAATCAGTAGAGAAAAACATCACAATGATAGCATTGGCAAACGTGCAGCCGAGCAATTACAACCCACGTAAGAATTTTGACGAAGCGAGCCTTGCAGAACTTTCCGAGAGTATTCGTCAGCAGGGTGTGTTACAGCCTATTGGAGTACGCCCAATAGAAGACAACCGCTTTGAGATTGTTTTTGGAGAACGCCGATATCGTGCCTCCCTCATGGCAGGATTGGAAGACATTCCGGCTGTCGTTATGGAAATTTCAGACGAAGTTGCCGAAGAAATGGCGGTAACTGAAAACCTCCAGCGCAAGGATGTTACCCCGATAGAGGAAGCAAATGCCTACCAAAAGCTCATTGATAGTGGTCGCCACGATGTGCAGTCTTTGGCGGTGCAGTTCGGTAAAAACGAAAGCTATATCCGCACACGCCTTAAATTCGTTTCCTTAATGCCCGAAATCGCACAGCTTTTGGAACAGGACGAAATCACAATCAGCGTAGCGAGCGAAATTTGCCGTTATGGGGAAGATATTCAGAAAGAGGTGTACAACAAGCATCTTAAAGAGGGGGTGCAGTACAATAGTTGGCGAGGAATGAAAGCCTCTGATGTTGCACGGAACATCGAACGGCAATATACCACCGACTTGGAGCGATACGCATTTGACAAGACCCTCTGTCTGTCGTGTCCTCACAATACAAATAATATGATGTTATTTTGCGAGGGTGGTTGCGGAAATTGCGCCAATCGTACTTGCCTTGCTGAAATGAATGCAGCATATCTCACGGAGAAAGCCGTGCGCCTTATGGAAGAACGCCCTGAGGTATCCCTCTGCTATGAAAGTTTCAACAGCAATGAAGCCGTAGTAGAACGTCTTACCGCCATGGGTTACGAAGTGGAAAGCCTTAACTATTATGCAAAGGCATATCCCGAACAGCCCGAAGCACCCCGAAAAGATGAGTACGACACCACCGAAGAATACGAACAGGCACAGAGCGAGTTCGAACAGGATTTGAACGATTACACGGAAGAATGCGAAGAAATCCGTACCCGAAGTGAAGCAGGTGAAATCATCCTTTATTTCCGTATTGAGAGCAAGGACATCGTACTCTGTTATGTTCCGAAAGTTACCTGTACTACCAATGACACAAAACAGGAGCAGACGCTTTCACCGGTAGAGAAGTTGGAAAAGCAAGACAAACGCAACAAGGAAATTGCCCTTGAAAAGACTGTAGAGGACACAAAAAAACAGATTTTGGAGGTTGATATGTCCGATTGCAAGTTTGGGCAAGACGAGGACAAGATGATTTATTTCTTCTTGCTATCATCCCTCCGCAAAGAGCATTTCGAAGCGGTAGGTATCGAGGAAAAAAAGCCTTATTCCTACCTTACAGATGAAGAAAAGATAAACATCATTGCCAACCTCACGAGCAAGCAGAAAGCGATTATTCGCAGGGATTTTCTAATTGCTAATTTCAAGAACGCATACGGCAACAATGCCATTGCATCCCTCTTGCTTGACTTCGCACAAAAACATATGCCCGACCTGTTGGCAGACATCAAGAACGGACATAATGAAGTCAATTAGGCTCTTCTGAAGGTTATTGTACAAATGCTCAATAGCGTTAAGAGAATGCCT
>CABQMM010000425.1 GCA_902465215.1 uncultured Bacillota bacterium | reverse complement strand
GGGACTTGGAAGAACAGGGGCGGCTGTTGGTGCTGCCTTGCAAGGTCGGGGATGTGGTGTATGAAATCCTCGAAGAAACCGTACCAAACCACTATTTTTATATCAGCGAGCACAAGGTGCAGGATGTATCGGTAAAGGCTGTCAAGTATGCCGATGAATGGGCATCGTATGACTATGAGAACCTGTATTTCACAAGAGAGGAAGCGGAAGCGGCACTGGAGAAAAGGAGGGGAGAGGCATGAGAGGAACAAAGCCGACGAAACGGCAGAAGATATTCCTAAAGGAGCACAGGCTGAACAGTGACAACTGGCTAATCTGCAAGGACACGCCTACGGAAATGGTGATTAAGCACAGAATGAGCGAGAAGGAAAGAATCTTGAAGAAGGGCTGACCGACGAAAGGAGGGGGAGGCAATGCCGAATGATTCGACGGTTGCGCGGTGTCCGTTTTACATAAAGAGCAACCAGACGACAATTTATTGTGAAAGCAATGTGAGCCTGGAGCGGCAGGAGGACGAGCCGGAGCGGAGCTATGCACACATTTTTCAAAATGCAGCGAAGAAAAAGAATTTCGTAAAGGAGCACTGCGGGAGATACCCCGACATGAATTGCCCTTACGCAGAATACATGGAGAGAGAATACGCAGGAGGAAGCGGAAATGAAGGTAAGAGAAAAGCTGAAAAGAGCAAAGCGGCAGTTAGAAAATCAGGAAAAAATGATTGCAGGACTGGAAAGAGGAAACAGGTATCTGCACGGCGTATGCGAGCGGGCGCAGCGGGAAATGGTGGCGCAGCAGGAGGCGGAAAAGCAGAAGGATGAGCTGATGCTTTTTCTGATGGCGGGGTGTGCGCTGGCGGCAGGCGGAGCGGTTACGATCCAGACGGAAAATATGGGGCGTGTATTGGAAGAAAAGCGTGTGTTATTTCATGCGGACTTTGAGAAGCATCTGGCAACGGTCAGCGTGGTAGACGAGGAGCAGGCATAAAAGCCTGTTCTTTTTTTGTGTGCGGCGGAGGAGAGGGGGCGGGGGCAAATGGTGCAGAAATGTGATAGATTTTTAAAAAACGGTACGCAGGGCAGAGAGGACAGAAAAAAAGCCCTGCAAAAGGAGAAGAAAAAAGGGGTGAGA
This sequence comes from uncultured Bacillota bacterium, assembly GCA_902465215.1. Taxonomy (GTDB): domain Bacteria; phylum Bacillota; class Clostridia; order Peptostreptococcales; family Anaerovoracaceae; genus CAG-238. The sequence continues at coordinate 657 of CABQMM010000425.1, read as the reverse complement.
AAGGGATGGAGCGGCGAGACTGGGGCGAAGTGAAAAACGCCTATATTACAGGCAAGGACAGCCTGACGAAGCTGGCGGAGAAATACGAAATCCCCTTGCGGACGATAAAGGACAGGAGCCGAAAAGAGAACTGGGTGGAGGGACGGAAAAAATTTCGCACCGAGGTTGCGCAGAAAGCGTCCCAGAAAACGGCGAAAAAAGAAGTGAAGCGTCTGGTGAAGCTGCGGGATGTTGCGGAGGATGTGGCAGACCTGATCGGGCAGGACGTGGAGCGGATGAAAAAGCTGCGGGAGAAGCGGAAAAGCGTAACACCGGAGGACGTGAAAATGATTAAGGATTTGACGGTAGCACTGAAGAACATAGCGGATGTGATGCGGGATGTTTACGACATTCCGACGATTCGGGAAAAGCTGCTGCAGGCAAAATACAACGACTACAAGCGGATTCTGGCGGAAATGGAAAAAGCACCTGAGGACAGCCTGATTGTGCTGGCGGAGACATTGGAAAGAGTGGAAGAAGATGACATGGAAGAAATGGACAAAGACGGTGGAGGAGCTGCGGAGGGAGAAGAAGGTAATCTGGAGCCCACAGCCGAAGCAGATTGAATTTATGCAAAGACCGGAGTATGAGGCATTTTACGGGGGAGCGGCAGGCGGC
>CABQMM010000424.1 GCA_902465215.1 uncultured Bacillota bacterium | reverse complement strand
ACGACCTTTGCTTTATCGGGCTTGAAGGTATGATCGACCCGGTAAGACCGGAGGTAAAAGCGGCGATAGAAGAATGTAATCAGGCGGGTATCCGTCCGATTATGATAACCGGAGACCATATCGATACGGCTTCGGCGATTGGCAGAGAGCTTGGTATTCTGGGCGGAGACAGACGCGCCATTACAGGCGCAATGCTCAATGAGCTGAGCGATGAAGAGTTTGAGAAAGAAATCGAACATATCAGCGTATATGCGCGTGTACAGCCGGAACACAAAGTTCGTATTGTGAACATGTGGAAGAAGAAGGGCTATGTAACGGCGATGACCGGAGACGGCGTCAATGACGCGCCGAGCATTAAATCCGCGGATATCGGCGTTGGCATGGGTATTACAGGAACTGATGTTACCAAGAATGTAGCGGATATGGTTCTTGCAGATGATAACTTTGCGACGATTGTTGGAGCGGTTGAGGAAGGCAGAAGAATTTACGATAATATTCGTAAGTCGATTCAATTCCTTCTTGCATCCAATATGAGTGAAGTGCTCAGCATATTTACTGCTACAATGCTTGGATTCGTAATTTTACAGCCGGTTCACCTGCTTTGGATTAACCTGATTACAGACTGCTTCCCGGCACTTGCTCTGGGCATGGAGCGGCCGGAGGACGACATTATGAAGAGACAGCCGCGTAAGACGACAGACGGCATATTTGCCGGTGGCCTTGGCGTAGACATGATGTATCAGGGTGTTGTTCTGACCGTGCTTACACTTGCGGCATATTTCATCGGACATTATATCGAAGCCGGAGTATGGGAAATCACGACCAGCCCGGATGGAACGACGATGGCCTTTCTGACGCTTTCCATGGCAGAAATTTTCCACAGCTTCAATATGCGCTCGCAGCGTGGCAGTCTGCTTCATATGAAATATATGAACCCTGCGCTGATTTGGTCATCGATTGCCAGCCTTGCAGCAACTACGCTCGTAATCTATGTTCCGTTCCTTTCGGAAGCGTTCGAGTTTGAACACATCAGTGCTGCAGAGTATGCAATTGCGCTGGGGCTTGCTTTCCTTGTAATGCCAATTGTTGAGATCATCAAACTCATTCAGAGAAAAATGCGGAAATAAAGTTTAATTTTTTTAGAGGACTTCGGTCCTCTTTTTTTTGTCCGGGAAAGAGGCACTCATGTGAGAGGTGGGGAGGTATAAAGATGATTGCTACAAATTATTCAGGATTGCGTGAAAATTTAAAAGCATATATGGATACAGTTTCGGATGACTATGAAACCGTAGTTGTTACAAGAAAGGAGAATCGAAATATTATTATGATATCTGAAAGTGCCTACAATAACATGTTGGAAAATATGCATTTATTGGGCTGCAGAGAAAATTACGATTGGCTGATGGAGTCAAAAGCACAGTGAAGCAGGCTGCATTGTCAGAAAGGAGCTTGCGAAGGAAACAGATGAATAAGGTATGGACCGAAAACGCATGGCAGGATTATATATACTGGCAGACAGAGGACCGAAAGACATTAAAAAAGATTAACAGGCTCACCGAAGATGTTTCCAAAAACGGAAATAACGGAATTGGAAAACCGGAACCGTTAGTCGGTGAATTAAGCGGATTTTGGAGCCGTAGAATTGACGAAACAAATCGTTTGGTTTATAGGATCGACACATCAAATATCTACATCCTTTCTTGCCGTTATCACTATCATAGATGATTGTAACATAGTGATATTTTGCGGGCTGGAGAAGAAAACAAACGAAATATTTTAAAATCGTTC
>CABQMM010000423.1 GCA_902465215.1 uncultured Bacillota bacterium | reverse complement strand
CAAACATTCTACCTGATCTTCGACGTACAATACGCAGATGCCAAGCAAGGCGTTATAACAGAAACCGTCGGGTTCATTGGACGAAGAGTTTGGATTGACACTTATAAATGGGGCGCCGGGTTAGCAGTGAATACAAAATAGTTCTGGCGGGAGCAAAAGCGTTTTTTGCGCTATAGGTCGTCAGAAAAGCCATCTGCAAAAGATTAAGTATTTTTTGCAAATCACTTGTCCCCATTTTGAGTGATGGAGACATAAATATAATAAAGGGCTCATCCTTAGTCTGATTTGAATGTTTGTACGTCAATATTTGCACTAGCACAGGCAATTACGCAGTTGCATACATCCCCGAATGATATGCATTCAATGCGTGATACGGCATAAAGCAAACAATATATTTTCTGGAATTGCCTTTGCAGTGCATCCTTATTGAAACTCAAGTGGGCAGGAGGAAAATGGTAATGTGATTTGTCTATCCGCAGCGGTCTTAAGTATTGTTTGTTAACCGACAAGTAAAAAAGGAGCGTCAGCAAAAATGAAGCATATGCCGACAAGCGATCCCTCGAACGAGGATACAAGAAGGCGTGCCGCAAAGCGCAACGCTGTCAAACTGTGGATAGGTTTCATTTGCATTTGCGTAGTGATCGGCGTGTTCGGCACTTTGAAACTGTCTAAAGGAAAGCTAGATGAAGCGGAAAATCAGGAAAATGCCGTTGCCGCAAACGAATGCTTGAATCAAGCGTTCGGACAAACGGCAAATGGCACAATCATTTTTCCGGAGGATTATGCAGGAGCCTACATTGACGGTGGACACTTGGTGCTGCTTCTTACAAACACAAGCGAAGAAGCAACTGAAAAGTATCGAAACTGGGCAGGCAAGTATTCTTCGTGTCTAACTTTCAAAAAAGTCAAGTATTCGTACAATGAACTGAGTGAAAAACTAGATCCAATTGTGGAAAAATTGAAAGAAGATGGGTATGAAGTAACATCATCTGCTGTATCTGAAACAGAAAATGCGGTATCGATCGGGCTCTTCAAATGCGAGAGTGCAGAAGCTTCTAAACTCGCGAAGAGCTTGAGCGAGGCTTTTGATGTCCGCGTGCTAGTCTCTGAAATAATATATACTACGACGTGTGTGGAGATGGAATAGACAGTTCACCACAATTACAGCAAGGAGAAGTTTAATAATGAATCGAAGAAAGCAAACACCTATTCGTTTTCTGGCGCTTGTAATGGCAATTGCTACAATTACATCGTTTTCATTTCGATGGTTCGTTATCAAAACGGGAAGGCAATCGAAATTTCAGTGGATCGGGAGCTGCGCGATGAGGTAAAGGTTTCTCTCTATGGTTTGGATGTGTTCCATACGCCGGCAGAGGACGTTATCCGGTTTATGAAGCAGTTCGGTCCCTGCATCCATGACGAGCCGGACGAGCAGCTCAGCACCGAGTATGAGTTTCCCGCGCTCGGTATCCGCTTCTGGCGCGAGCGGGCGTTCCACGAAAAGCTGCTCCAGGACCGCGCGTATGTGGAGGCAATGCAGCTGGTTCTCGAAGAGGAGAAGCGGTATTTGTATTTTGACATTGTCACCGTCAGACCGTAGCCCTTGTTTTTCGATGGTTTCCGCCGGAAAGCGGCAGCTTTATGCAAAACCGACAAACCGCCGGAACACCCCGGCGGTTTTTTCATGCAGCATTGCTTCTTTACATTATCACGTTAGTATGGTAAAGTATCACCATGATAAATAACTACTACGTCAAACCAATCAGGAGGAACAAACCATGAAAAAGATG
>CABQMM010000422.1 GCA_902465215.1 uncultured Bacillota bacterium | reverse complement strand
GTGTCCGGGATTCTCACCCGATTCCCTTGTTCAGCGAACAAGAATGCGTGTCCGATTTCTCGGGTCGCGCATTTGCCACAAAAGCCATGCTATTCAGTTGTATCTATATACGTGCCTGATTTTCGGCACGCAAAAAGACTTCTCCTGCCCGGTTAAATGCCAGACAAAAGAAGTCCTGATTTCTTAAAGTATTCTGTTTTATCGCACGCAAAAACTACAGAGCTATAGTCTGTTGATTGATTGATTGATTGCAAGGATCATACCATTTTTGCAATTTTCAAACATTTTTGCGCACATGTGTGATTTCCTCGTATGCCTAAAATCTATCCTCATTCTACATGAATTCTTCACAAATGTAAAGAGAAATCTTTTTAGGTGTTGTGGGAAGATTTTTAGGACTGGCTTGTTTTGCTCGAACCGATAAAATTATTTCTATATCCTTTCCTCTGCAATCAATATTGAGCTTTCCTGCGCGGGATTATCAATAAGCTCACCCTTGTAGTTATATCTTGAGCCGTGGCACGGGCAGTCCCATGTCTTCGTGGAATCATTCCAGTTGAGTTTGCATTTCAGATGCGGGCATTTCAATGTCACGATGTAGATTCTACCGTTTTCGTCCCGATACGCACCGCCCTTTTTGCCTTTATACTTTATTTCTTTTGCCGTGCCCACCGGAAGGTTGTGAAGTTCGCCGTTTGCTCTCTTAAGATGTGCCGAAAAGCCTTTCACGGTTTCTTTTGTATTTGTAAAGATGTTCTTTCTTGCGGCAGCAAACTTAAACCGCTGAGGTGAAAAAACTTCGCTGTAATCCAGTGGGCTACCGCAAAGCAGGCTGCTGATAATGTTTGCGCTCACCATCGAGCTTGTCATGCCCCATTTGCCGAACCCGGTCGCAACAAAAATACTGGAATTGTCACCGCCGAATCTGCCGATATACGGAATGTTGTCAACCGTAATGCAGTCCTGTGCAGACCACTTCGCTGTAATTTTGTGATTCGGATAAAGCTCTCGGGCCTTTTCTGCCAACATGTCAAACGGCATCTTGCTTGGCACAACTCCTGTTCTGTGTGCGCCGCCTCCGAGAAGAATATAATCGTCATAGCTTCGGAATGACAGGCTTTCGTTTTCGCTGCCGATATACATTCCGTCAAGTTTAACGCCTTTTCGTTCCAGTGCCGCAACATAGCTTCGTTCCTGACTCATCCTTAGGAAGTAATAGGGCGGAAAGTTAATAAACGGATAGTGCGTGGCAATGACGATGTTTTTGGCTTCGATTCGAGCATTTTGCGTATAAATGGTGTTCCCGACGATTCGTGTCACTGCGGTATGCTCAAAACATTTTAAATCGTCTATAATGCCGCTGACAAATTTGAGCGGATGAAACTGCGCTTGATTCCTGAATACGAGCGCATCCGTTATTTTTATCGGAAGGTCGGTCTTCTCGGTCATATAGCAGTCGATTCCGGCAGCGCTTGCCGACATATATTCCCTGTCTAATGTGTTTTCTTCCACGGTAGAATATAAGTAAGCGTCCTTTTTCTCAAAATCGCATTCAAGGTTTCGCTGCGTTATGATTTCCTCGTATTCTTTAATCGCTTTTTCGTTTGCCGCTGCATACTGAGCCGCCGGCTCGTATCCGTAATATTTTGTGATTTTATCGTATATCTCGCCGTGCTGCGATGTAATTTTCGCGGTTGTGTTTTTCGTCTGGCCACTGCATATTTCAGCGGCTTCAAGGATTATGCTCTCTACACCCTGCTCCTTTAACTTGTATGCCGTCAGGATTCCTGCCATGC
>CABQMM010000421.1 GCA_902465215.1 uncultured Bacillota bacterium | reverse complement strand
CATCGGAAAGACCGCCTATCCGAAATTTCAGGAGAAATTGCAGGTCTGCCGCGATTTGTTCCACGGGTACGATTTCAGTAAATTCTACACGGGAACGCCACTGGAAAAGGCACAGGCGATCACCGGCGGCGTGAACTTCGTCCTTGACGCAAAAGCGCCGAAACGCAAGGAATTATTTGCAAAAGAGGCACTTCTCCTGCGGCAGGCGCAGTCGCTTTGCTCCAGTATGACCACCGAAGAGGAGCGGCACACGGCGGCATATTTTGAAGCGGTGCGCTCCACGGTGATGAAGATCACGATGGGCGGCGGAAACGGCAAGCCGCTGTCGCTGAAGGAGATCAATTCGCAGATTAACGAACTGCTCAAGGCGAGCATTCAGTCCGAGGGCGTGATCAATCTGTTTGAAAGTGCGAAGATGGGAGAGAAATTCTCTCTGTTCGATCCTGCGGTACTGGAAGAAATTGCCCGCATGAAGGAGAAGAACATCGTGGTGGAAATCCTGCGCAAGCTGATGGCAGAACAGATCGCCATTTATAAGCGTACCAATGTGGTGCAAGCCACTACATTTTCGGATAAGATCACCCTGCTGATGAACACCTATTACAACGGGCTGATTACCAATGAGGAAGTCATCAAAGAGCTTCTGAAAACGGCGGAAGAGATCAACGCCCTGCGCAAGGAAGGCGAGAAACTGGGCCTGTCGGAGGAAGAACTTGCATTTTATGATGCGCTGACCAAACCGGAGCACATCAAGGATTTTTACGAGAACGAAACGCTGATTGCCCTGACGCGGGAACTGACCGATATGCTCCGCCGGAACCGCACCTTTGACTGGCAGAAGAAAGAAACTGCCCGCGCCGGAATGCGGAAGATGGTCAAGCGGCTACTCAAAAAGTACAAATACCCGCCGGAGAAATACGAGGATGCCATCGAAACCGTCATGAGCCAGTGCGAGCTCTGGACGGATCAGGCGGAGATGTAAAAGCCAATCAATGGAGACGAGTTATGGAATTCAAGTCATTTTGCAGTCAGCTGTTCGGAAAATTGTTTGCGTATAATACCGCATTGAGGAAAAAATCTGAGGACTTGACGCAAGAAGGAAACTATACATGTAATGATATTTTCGATTTTTATATTACTTCAAATGCACAGTCGCTTTTATTGAGTTTGTGGAGAGGCCTTCCTGGTTCTGTGGGAATCTGCTTTAATGCCCGATGTGTTTTGGAAGGTTTGGCGTTGAAACGTCTTTGCTCTAAAAAGGATTTTCCTCCGTTTCAAAAGAAACTCCTCCAATTTCAGTATGCAGTGCTGGAAAGGCGTTGTTATAAAAAATTTGAAGATATTACCGAGATTATCCAACCTCCGGACAATGAGAAACAACAGCAAACCATCGAGAAGTTCACGCAGATAATCCGTGATAACCTAGGGGAGGGTAATGTGAATGATATATTGAAATCCAATATACCATTTTTATGTGATCCAAAAGTGACATATCACGAAATGATTCGGCAGGAACTTGGAAGTGATGCATCTATTCTCTATGCGCTTTTTAGCCAGCAGATCCATCCGTCTACCTATGAAATAATTCCGGAGTCTGTATTTAAGATACTGAATGATGGTCTAGGCGATATTCTGGCTCTTATAGAGAAAGAGTATTCAACCTTACCGGACGGACAGGAATCTCTGGTTGAATGGCGGAATTTTGTCATGAGTGAAAATGTTAACAGGGAGTACAATTTTATAATACAAGAGGAAGCAGAAATTTTATGCGGTGTAGAAGATGTATTCGACAGAACTTTCGGCGAGGA
>CABQMM010000420.1 GCA_902465215.1 uncultured Bacillota bacterium | reverse complement strand
ATTTTATGTGATCTGTCAACAGAAAATCCAAAAATGCAAAATTTTATATTGTAGTGTTACAATAGATGTGAGACAGAAAAAAGCAAAAAGGTATAGAAAAAGTGATTGAGTTCTGTTAAAATAGAATCACCACAAACCATCCAACAGAAAGGACTCAATCACTTCATGAAAGATTATACCACAAACAAACGCTATTGTCCACACCTTTTGGAAACAAAATTGCACGCAGTCGCACTTTATCGTCAAACAAAGGACATTTCATTCGTCTGTCGGCGGTATCACATCTCAAAAGCGTCGCTGATGAGGTGGAACAAGGCATATGACGGCACAAAGGAATCGCTGATGCCGAAGTCCCATCGCCCGCATTCACAGCATCCAAATGCCCATACCGAGCAGGAGATCAAGTGGATCAAGGACTATCATCGTCGAAACCCGAACATTTCGATCTGCGAGCTATACGGCAAGCTGCGGGAGGAGAAAACCTATTCCCGTCATCCCGGCTCCCTCTATCGTGTATTCGTCCGGTTCGGATTTCGTCAAAAAGCGGAATCCACCAAGAAAAAGTCCAAGCACACCGGAAAGTACGATACGCCGACAGAGTTGGGGATAAAATGGCAGTTAGACGTAAAATATGTGCCGACCGCCTGCCAGTCGGCGAAAGAAAAGGAACAGTTTTACCAATACACCGTCATCGAAGAAGCATCCAGAAAGCGATTTATCTATGCTTATCAGGAGCATTCGAGTTATTCGACGATCGATTTCATCAAGCGTTCCATTACTTACTTCGGCTATGCTCCAAAGGAGATCCAGACCGACTGCGGGTCCGAATTCACACATACGGCAAAGACGAAGCGTGTACATCCTTTTGATGTGTTTTGCAAACGCTATCATATTCTCCACCATGTTCTCAGGCCACGAACACCGTGGCATAACGGCAAGGTTGAGAGAAGTCACAGAAACGATCAGGAGCGCTTCTATAACTACCTGAGCTTCTTCCTTTGCCGATCTGCAGGAGCAGATGAAGCGTTATTTGCGCCGTTCCAACAACATTCCCATGGCGGTGCTTGGCTGGAAGTCACCGGCTCAAAAGCACCGGGAGCTTGAGTCCCGCCATGCCTGAGTGCGCCACAACCGAGTGTGCCGCTTTTGCAGTCTCCACTCGGGGCTTCGCCCCTCCTTCCGAATGCAAAAGCGCTTGTCTGAACTCGTTACTTTATTTTCCCTTTTTGGTCTCACATCATTGACAAATGTACATTGTGTGGCACTTTTTGGACAATTGTATTTAGGTGTACCTTTGCACAAAGAAACGGAGGTGGCTGAGGTGATACTGTTTGAACCATACCGAGTCACGCTTTTCGGTCACAGGTATATAGATCACTTTCGTGAAGTTGAAGAGAATTTGGTAAGGGTTCTTGACGAACTATCGCTTCAGCATCCGTATATGGATTTCTATGTTGGAAACAATGGGGATTTTGACCGAATAGCAACTTCTGTCATTCTCCGCCTGATGGATAGGTGGGGTAAAGAAAACTTTTCAATCAATCTTGTTTTGCCGTATCCAAAACCGAACATGGATTTACTTGAAAAGCAGTTTGATAGTGTTATGATCCCTCCCACGCTCCACAATGTCCATCCGAAAGCGGCGATTACGGAGAGGAATCGTTGGATGGTTGAAAACTGTGATTTATTGATTGCCCATTGGTACATGAACGCGGCGGAGCGTGGACGGCGATGCGTATGGCGGAAAAGACAAAAAAGACGATTGTGAAAATATAAAACGCCGCCCTTGCAGGACGGCTGAAACAACGATT
>CABQMM010000419.1 GCA_902465215.1 uncultured Bacillota bacterium | reverse complement strand
ACTGTGTCGGAGTGAGCCCGTATCGCTCCACCATTTTATCATAATCGTAGAGTTCAAAATCACTGATGCCTTTTTTCGTAATCAAGACCTGCGTCTCTTTCGACGCAAGCTGCAGCGCATCGCGGTCTCCGGTAATAATCAGGGGTTTGATTCCCCCTTCTTCCGCGATTCTGGCAACGGTTCCGATAATGTCATCCGCCTCAAAGCCCTCCATTTCCAATGTATGGATATTCATAGCGTGAAGAACATCCTTTAAAAGCGGCATCTGCATTACCAGTTCCGGTGGCATCGGCTTTCTGCCCGCTTTATACTGTTCATATTCCAAATGCCTGAAAGTAGGCGCTTTCAGGTCAAATGCCACTGTTATATAATTCGGTTCATAGTCATTTTCTATCTTCTGCAGCATATTGATAAAACCGTATATACCTTGTGTGTAAATGCCTTCTGAGGTAATCATCGGCCTTTGCATCGCATAAAATGCGCGGTTTATCAAACTGTTTCCATCAATTATAACAACATTCTCGCTCATACTGCTACCTTTCCTTTAATGCCAGCCAGTATCCCATCGTGACGAAAACAATGCCGCCAATCATATTTCCGATGGTAACCGGAATCAGATTATTCGTAAACATTCCCAGCCATGTGAGATTCGATAAATCAATTGCGCCGTTAAGAGAGACAAACATCTCGTTTCCCTTCGCAAAAATCCCGGCGGAAATAAAAAACATATTGGCAATGCTGTGCTCATATCCCGCTACAACAAAAAGCCAGATTGGGAAAAAGATGCCGCCGATTTTTCCGCAGGTAGAGTTTGTTCCTGTTGAAATCCAGACTGCAAGGCAGACTAACCAGTTGCAGAGGATTCCGCTCAACATGCACTGCAAGAAAGTCAGATTCACCTTTCCATTTGCAATTTTAAGCGTCATCGCGCCTAAAAGTCCGTCAGCTGCGTTCATCGCACCGGAATAGTAAACCAGCGCCGCAATCAGCACCGAACCGATAAAATTCGCTATGTATACAACTACCCAGTTTTGGAGCATTTTTCTAAAGCTCGTTCTTTTTTCAAGAACCGCGGCTGAAATCAGAGTATTCCCGGTAAACAACTCCGCTCCGGCAAGAACTACCATGGTGAGTCCGCCCGTAAAAACAGCTCCTGACAGCACTCTTCCCAAGCCGTATGTATTCGGGTCGCTGAAAAGGCTGTACGCGGCCATATTGGCGCCTGCGCCTGCAAAAGCAATGTATACACCCGCAAAAATTCCCAAAATAATCAGTTTTTTTAAAGGGCTTTCCGCCTTCGCAATGCCGTTTTTTACAATTTCCTCAAAAATATCGACAGGTTTCATATGTCGCATGTTACTTTTTTCCTCACAATCTATCGAAAATATCGTAATATCCTTTGCTTATTATAGCTTATTTTCTTCTTTTTTGCAAAATAAAATCCCAAATTACCGTCAAGGAGATAATTGACACCCTATCTTTCGATAGGTGGGTGCCCTGTTCTTTTGCTTCTGTCTTCCACTCTAAGGAGGCCTGACATAATGCAGGAGAAACTCGGATTCCCGTTCAATAAGTGTAGGTTCAATTATGTGTCCTTAACGCATAACCCAGGATCGTATGTTTAGTATGCGTTTCGCTCTATGTAATTATTCCTGTTCAAGATCGATGGAACAATTTGTATATACCTTCTGAACATCATCGTTGTCTTCCAAAAGTTCAATCATTTTCGCAAGCTTTTTAATATCATGCTCATCCTTCGGAGCAGCTTCCATGGAAGGAACATACTCAACATCAGATTCAACGATTTCATAGCC
>CABQMM010000418.1 GCA_902465215.1 uncultured Bacillota bacterium | reverse complement strand
CTTACCGCACGGCACGTCAGATACGGGATATTTCTGACCGCTTGTGCATGGAAGCACATTTATCCGTGATTGATGATCCACAAAAGATTGGGCAACTGTATCCTGAAAACGCAGGGAAAAAGAAATCTGTATCCAACCGGACGGAAATCCGAAAGAGGCTGGATTTTTGCTTGGAGCGGGCAACGGATTATAGTCAGTTTTTTTCTATGGCAAAGGAACTGGAAATCACCCCTACAATTCGCGGTAAGCATATGAGCTATTTGCTGGAGGGTGCGGGTCGATCTGTCCGGGATAATAGCTTATCTGATACTGATACATTTACCTATGCCGGTATTTGCGCCCGACTGTCTGACAATGCACAAGAGCAAAAATACCTGAGAAAGACAATTACCGGCATCCTCAGTACAGCGACCGGCATGGCGGACTTCGCAGATAAGCTGAAAACGGCAGGTATCGAAACCAAAGTGAAGAAAGCGACTGGGCAGGTACTGTACCGAGCCACGGTGCTGGATGGTGCATGGGTTCCCGAAGATGCACTCGGTTCAGAATTTACCAGCGAAGGAATTGAGTATGCGCTGAAGAATGGGAAAATGCAGCTTTCTGATGGGGCAGAGAATTCGCTGCTCGACCGCTATCAAAAATTGACGATTCAGTATCCAGAAGTTTGTACGGCAGCGGTGAAGTTAAGCAGCCGCCAAATTCTGTCTGCGGGAAAAAATGGTTTGGTTCTTCAGGCTCACGATGACAATGGAAACCCCGCCAAACTAATGGTCAACAAAAGCGAAGTGACGACTTCGCCGGATGGCGAAATCACTTTCAATGTCGGAAACGACTTCTCTTATGACTTGGTTTATGAGGACGAAACCCACGGCACGATTCGAGGCGCAAAGCTGATCCAGCAGATTGACGAGGAAAACCATGTAGAGCCTGTGCAAGTCATCCTTTCGGAAAATCAGATAAAAGCTATGTCTATTCGAGGTGTGACGCTCCATCTACCGCAGAATGGCATTGAACGACTATTTATACCTGAAAAATATGTGCTTCGTGATTTTGATGCCGGGCAGTGTACAGTGCTTTTATATCCCAACCTGCAATATAGTTATGTCCCCATCGGAGATTCAAAGAAAAGGCTGAACATACAAGGCGACCGTCTCTCCGAATTTCTGGGAAGTTCAATTAATCCTATAACGGAAAGCACTGGACTAAAGCGTAAAATTGCTGCGGTAGAACGGCGCGCAGGAATTGAAAATGCGAAGTTCCTCGGCAAAATGCTGCAAGGCATGACCGATAGTCGAATCCATACCACCGGTGATTACGATAAAGTTATACATAATCTTGGAAAAACGCAGATTGGACTTACAAATGAACTGGCAGAGGTGAAGCAAAAGCGAACTACCTACGCAGCTGCTGCAAAACATTTGCAGATATGCAAGACTTATAAGCCTGTATGGATGGAGTATGCAGCAAAACCCTTAAATCAAAAGATGGAATATTTCAATCAACATAGTACGGAACTTCAAGCATACCGCAATGCAGCAGCATACCTCGAAAAAGAGAGCATCGACCAATCGGTAGAGATTGATAAGGTAAATGTCCTCGCACAAGAAATGGGGCATCGGATGCATGAATTAGTGGAACAATTACGAGACGTAAATTTGCAGGAACAGAAAGTCCGTCAGGAACGGCAAACTCTTGCTGAAATCCAATCGGATTTGGTTGAATGAATGCCTGATTTGTACAAATTCTTGTTAAAAGTTCAAAGTGCAAATTATCGGACAAGCGATGATTTATAATAGAGACGGCGATACTATGCGC
>CABQMM010000417.1 GCA_902465215.1 uncultured Bacillota bacterium | reverse complement strand
TTGAGCGCAGCACTTCTTTACGGGCGAGTTGCAGAGATTCTGACTGCGGTGGCAAGCCTTTTTATCTGTCTGCTGCCTTATGCGCTGCTGCGACTGAAGCTGCAGGTTATCCGCGTTGAAAGCTCACGGGAAGGAGAAATCCTTGTGACGGAGCTTCTGGAAAATTACAAAATCCATTATTTTAATATGCAGCGCGCAATTGAGGTCAGCGCTGCCGGCATGGAGGAAGCCCCGAACTGCAGGAGGCTTCTTTTTAATTTGTCCAAGGGACTGAATGCGGCAGGAAGTGCCGAAGAAATCAAGCGGCTTTTGGAGGAATTCAGGCTTTCCATCAACACCTCGTGGGCGAATATTTTGGCGGTAAACTTGTATTTCGCGCTGAGCGGAGGAATGCAGGTGACTTACGCACTGAGCGATTTGGCGGCAGCGGTGGCGATGGCGCGTAAGGTTGATGAGTATGTGAAACGCGAAAACAACGAGGCAAAACTGATGCTGAAATATCTTGCGCCGATTGCGTATTTGCTGACGCTTGTCGGAGGAATTGCGTTTTTTCGGCTCACATGGAAGAAATATTTGTTTTATCAGTTTCACACCGCAGCGGGTCTGACATGGCTGGTGATTTCGCTCCTGTTATATGCGGTGGGAATTTTGCTGTATGTTTATATTTCTAAAGGAAAGCTTGATTTGTAGGAGGTGGATATGAAAAAAGAAAATTTGGAGCTTGAGCTTTACGACAGTTGTTTGACTTTAAAGAATCTGGCGATGGTCAGTGGCTCGAAACCGTTTTCAGGGGAGTTTATCTACGGAATGCTGATGGAAAATGCCTTTCGGCTGCGGCCGGTTTATCGGGAAATGCTGCTTTTATACAGGCAGGGCAGGGATGAGGAGGCTTTTACCTATTTCGCGGAAGCGGTTGGCACGAAGGCGGGTAAAAACTTTGCGGCAATCTTATCAAAGGTCGAAAAGACGAATCCAAAGCAGCTCGTCGAGCAGATGGAGGTCTTTCAGAATATGATGGCGGAAAAGCGCATGACGCAGGCGATGAAAATCGCACAGCGAAACAGCGTGCTGACGACCGTCTGGTCTACGGCAACCGTCTTTGCTTTTCTCATCAATTTTGCGGTTGTGGCGGTTTTTTTAGATACTTTGACCATGCTGAAAACCATTTTTTAGTTTCGGCAAGGCAGTTAAACCCGAAGGCAGAAAATACACAAAGGAAGAGAGGAATAAAATGAAAAATTTAATTATTATCATCGGAACGATTTTGCTGGGAGCGCTGATTGTGAATACGCTCATTCTGGGGGATGAAAATTCTCTGAAAACAGCGGCAGAGGATATTATGGATGAAGGGACCAGCGCGATTATGGACACGATTGACTTCAGAAAGGCGGCGGGCGGAGCATGAAGCAATTGATTGTTTTAGTCGGTATGATTTTGCTGGGCTGCGTGATTTTTGACCTTATGGTCGGTCCGGGAGAGGACAGCCTGCGCGCGGCGAGTGCGGAAGCGATGCGAAAAACCATGGAGGCATACGGATGAAGGATTTGATTACGGGTCTTGCCTCGATTTTGCTTTTGATGGTTTTTCTGCTGCAGTTTGTCGTCAGCCAGACGGTGTATACAAGAATCATGGGTACCGAATATGCCGCAAAGCAGTTTCGTATCGATATGGAAGAAAGCGGCGAGCAGGAAATTGAAGAAAGCCGCATGCGGAGGCTGAAGGAAGACGCGGCTCTTGCTGCAGGCTGTGATGCGGCGGAAGTTTCGGTGCAGGTAACAGATAACGAGTACGAAATGTCGGTTCCGATTCGTGATATCTTAGGGG
>CABQMM010000416.1 GCA_902465215.1 uncultured Bacillota bacterium | reverse complement strand
CAGAAGCTACTTTCACCGGCTATAACCCTAACGTGCGCGGAGTACAGACCATTACTGTAACCTACGGTGCAGCAACGGCTACTTTCGAGGTAACAGTACTGTATAACAAGTCGCAAGAAAAGAATGTTTCCGTATTCTTCACGCTGCTTGGAGATACGAAGCACGGCGAGCCGACGGAAGCCACCGGAACCCACACCCTGAAAGACAATAATCTGCCGGAAATATGGGTCGAAAGAACTTCGGTTGACATTAATAATAATACAACAGTTTACGGTGTAATGGAAAAAGTTTTTAACACAAACGGCATTACATGGAAAGAAAGCAATAAGCGCGGAACAGTATATATTGAAAGTTTAACCAGAAATGGTGTGACTCTAGGTGAATTCACAAACGGAAACCTTTCCGGCTGGATGTATACCTTAAACGGACATCATCCGAACTTAGGTGTGGCGCAGCAGTTCTTAAACGGTGGAGAAGAGATTATCTTCCACTATACAGATGATTATACAGTAGAAGAAGGTTCTGAGCATTGGAACACACCGGGCGGTGGTGTTATTGAAGAAGTCAAGGATGTCAAAACCGACGCCAAGACAGGAACAACAACCGCACCAACCGATGTCAAGGTAAGCGAAAAGACCAATGCAGACGGAACAAAGACAAAAGTTGCGGATGTCAAGGTTTCTGCTGACAATCAGAAAGAAATTCTGAAACAGGCGAAGCAAAGCAAGGCAAACGAAATCATCTTGGTTGTTTCCAGCAAATCTGTTGGCGATGCAGAAAAAGCGGATGTAACGCTTGATAAGAGTTTCATCGAATCCATCGTAAAAGACACCGACGCGAAACTGACAATTAGAACACCGTTCGGCGACAAGACTTACACGCAGGATGAGCTGAAAGCAATGTCCGAAGCGGCAAACGGTTCTACAGTAATCGTTGCAATCGAAAAGGCAGCGGAAGAACCGACAGACGACGCTGTAGTGAAGATGGAAAAAGCAAAATCGATCGTAAAAGAGCTGAAGCTTGTAGCCCGCTCCAGCACGACTGCAAAGAAGAATATAAAAGCAGTTCTGAAGAGCGACGCAAAGACAAAGGCTTCCGTTCAGGAACTGAAAGACCTTGGCTTCACTGTGAAATACCGCTTCTATCGCTCGACCAAAAAAGCCGCAGGCTACAAGGCAGCCGTCACGAAAAAGACTGCTTCTTACATCAACACCAGCGGCAAGAAAGGCACGAAATACTTCTATAAAGTGCAGGTAAGAGCATACGACGAAAACGGCAAACTCGTTGCAAAGACAGCACTCAAGCAGTGTAAGTATGCAACCAGAACATGGTCAAAGGCAAAATAGAGACTATCTCTTTTTTGGAATAACTTGTATGTAAAAACGCAAAGACTCATCGGGAAAACTCCCCGATGGGTTTTCGCGTATCTAAAAGGAGTAAACGCATATGAACAAAACAAAGAGAAAATCCCTCAGCCTGCTGCTGAGCTTTGCAGTCGGATTTACCATGATTTTCGGCTCTGCAGGCTTTGCACAGGCAGCGTCTTATGACAAAACCAAAGCCATCTTTGAAAAGTGCGGCGACTATATCTATACCACCGTCAAAGAGCCGACCGTCGGCACGCTGGGCGGCGAGTGGGTCATGTATGGACTGAGTCATGCAGGCTATGCCATGAGCGACAATTACCGGGACACCTACCTTGCCAATGTTGAAAAAGAACTGAAAGAAAAAGACGGCATTCTTCATGCCAAAGCATTCACGCAGTATTCCCGCGTGATCATCGGCGTGACCTCTGCGGGAGCCGATGCAACGAATATCGCAGGATATAACATTGTTGAGC
>CABQMM010000415.1 GCA_902465215.1 uncultured Bacillota bacterium | reverse complement strand
CTTGCCTTTCCCTATATTTGTATGGATATGAAATTTAGATGTCATGAGATATTTAGACCCTAAAGCTGATTTGACTTTTAAAAAAGTTTTCGGTGAGCATCCGGATTTAGTCATTAGTCTGCTGAATGCCTTACTGCCTTTGGAGCCGGAGGAAGAAGTCATGGAGATCGAGTATCTTCCTGCCGAGCTGGTACCCGAAAACCCGTTGCGGAAGAACGGCATTGTCGATGTGCGTTGCAAGGATAAACGCGGAAGGCAGTACCTTGTTGAGATGCAAATGGTATGGTCGCCGGAGTTTCAGCAACGAGTGCTGTTCAATGCATCGAAAGCGTATGTCCGGCAAGTAAAAACCGGAGAAGAATATGAATTGCTGCAGCTTGTGTATTCGCTTAATCTTGTGAATGAAGTCTTTGAGCCGGAATTAGAGGGATTCTATCATTATTATAAAATGGTTCATGTCGAACATTCCGAAAAAGTAATCGACGGTCTTCATTTGATTTTCGTTGAGTTGCCGAAATTCAATCCCTGTAATTATTCTGAAAAGAAAATGCAGGTATTGTGGTTGCGTTACTTGACAGAAATCAATGAGCAAACCCGGGAAATTCCTGCTGAATTAATGGAAAATCCGGAGATAAAAAAAGCAGTTTCCGTTCTGGAAGAATCTGCCTTTACCGATGCCCAATTGTTAGGCTATGAAAAATTTTGGGATATTATCAGTGTCGAAAAAACGTTATATGGAAGCGGTTGGAGGAGAGGTTTGAGGGAAGGTAGAGAAGCGGGAAAGGAGGAAGGAATAAGGGAAGGAATTGAGGAGGGCAGAAAGGAAGGAATAAAGGAAGGCATGAAAGCGGGAAAAGCGAAAGGCGAAACAGAAATGCGGTGTAAAATTGCTTGTAATCTCAAAAAGACAGGTCTGCCTTTGGATGTGATCATCCAAACTACGGGCTTGACAGCAAAAGAAATCGATGAATTGTGATGCGGTTGATTTTAATGTAAAATTGTCGATAAAATGAGGAGCTGAAAAGTATTCGACTTTTCAGTTTCCTCACTATTAACCTGCCGCTCACCGGATGTGTCGGTCTATATATTCGGTTATCTTTGCAGATGACGGTCGCGGAGCGTCCAACGAAATTACCTTGCCGTCTTTGTCGAAAAACAGGAAGCGCGGGATGGCGTTAATGCCATAGTTTTTACATACTTCAGAGTCAAATGCATCCAGGCAGATGAATTGTCTCCATTGCGGTTTGTCCTCTGCCAGCTTCTTTTCCCATTTGGCCTTGTTTTTGTCCAAAGAGATACTGAGCAAAACGATTTTTTTATTTTTGGCATAATGGGCCGCCAGTTTTTCCATGTGTGGTATTTCTGCACAACACGGACCGCACCAGGTTGCCCATACATCGATATAAACCGCCTTGCCGTGGAAGTCGGACAACCGGAACTTTTTCCCTTTGGCATCCGTCATTTCAAAATCGATGGCGGGCGCCCCCTTGCGCAACTTGACGTAATGGGCATACATGTCGTCTGCTAAGGCTCGGGCTTCAGGGTTGGTGGAGATATTGGAATAAAGCTTATATACCTCTTCCATATTGTCCGGAGCTTGTTTCAAATAGCTTTGGATATATTCATCTGCAAAGGCATTGATTACTTCCTGATCGGAAAATACTTGTTTCAGACTATTGAGGTAATGGATATCTTTCTCTCTTTCCGGTGCGGGATGATGACGTAAATAGTGACGCAGGTATTTCGCGGCTATGCCCAAATTATCTGGATCGTTCCGATCGAAAGATTCTGCAAATTGCTCGAAGTCAGCATCATTTTTCAGTTTCGACCAGGCAAAACGGAAC
>CABQMM010000414.1 GCA_902465215.1 uncultured Bacillota bacterium | reverse complement strand
GGTGGACAGAGAATACTCTGCTCCAAAGTAAGGTGTGGGTCGTCTAATGAGTGGTAGGCATGATAGCGGTATATCTGCCGGATAAGTGCATCCTCTTTGCGCTTCAATTCTGCAAGTGCTTGATGCACTTCCTCGGAAACTTCTACAAAAAAGTCTTCTGGGTGTGCATCTGGGTAGTGCTCTCTCAAATTGATAGTGGGCATTGATTTCCTCATTTCCTACTGAGATTTGATAACTGATGAAAATAGACTTTCCTACCGAATTTCTTGATCAATTACGGTAAAAACGGGACTATCAAAAAATTCTTTAAGGGTAATTCCAAGTCCATCACACAACTTTTTGACCGTTGGGACGGTTACGCTGTGCTGAGAGGAATCAAGCATACTATAAACGGTTGATGGAGTGACGCCGGAACGAACAGCGAGACTATTTGGACTAATGCCACGCTCATTGCAAAGTTCCTTGAAACGTTCGGCAACGGCATCTTTTACCTTTGCGTCTTCATCGGTCGCTAATATCATAC
This sequence comes from uncultured Bacillota bacterium, assembly GCA_902465215.1. Lineage (GTDB taxonomy): Bacteria > Bacillota > Clostridia > Peptostreptococcales > Anaerovoracaceae > CAG-238. The sequence goes on along the minus strand of CABQMM010000414.1, from coordinate 1,321 downwards.
ATCTGCCCTCCCTTTTGGTAGATATTAGCGGAAACAGGTTGTTTTCGTGTACGGCGCACCGTATATTCCGGAAGTGTTTTGTCACCCTTCGGGCATAAGAACTAACCTGCCTAAAGATAAGAAAAGGTATCCTCCATTTAGACAATGGAAGGGGGCTTTTAATATAAAACGATTTGTCGTTTCTTTTTTGAACGCTTGACCACGAATTGCCCCGTTATATGCTTGAGAAAATGCGGTTAATTTCCCTCCGTTTGCGTCCCATATCGGAATGAACATATTTTTTCAAAGTGACCGCCGCATTTGCATGGCCTAGCAGTTCGCTCAGCGTTTTAATGTCACAGTGAGCCTGTAAACAGGTCGTTGCGAAGGTATGACGAAGCATATGAGGATGAACCTGACGGACACTTGCTTTCTTTAAATAGCCATGAATGCTCTTACGGTAGCACCGAGGCTCTACCGGCTTTTGCTCGTTTCCGGAAAGAAACCATGTTTCGCTGCTGAAATTTTTGGACAACTGTTTTAGAACTCGGATTAGCGATTTAGGCAGGGGGATTTCGCGGTTAGAATTTTCAGTCTTTGGAGACTGTACAACAACTTTTGTGTGCCCATCTCCGCAGGAAATTCGGCTGACTGTCCGCTGAATCGTCACGATGCCCACAGATAAATCAAAATCGCCCCATTTTAATCCACAAATTTCGCCGATGCGCAGCCCTAGCTGAAATCCAAGCAGCAGACCGACCTTCCGTGGCGTGGGTGAATCCATTACAAATGCCTGCAATTTCTTTTGTTCATCAGCGGTAAATGGCCGAACCGCTTTGGATTTCTTCTGTGGGAGTTTTACCGAGATTTCCAAAGGGCGAATGAGATGCAAATGCGCCGCATATTTGCAGATACGCCGCAGCATCGACAAACATTCCTGCGCCATAGTTGTACCCAAAGGCTTTTGCATTCCGCTGGTTGGCGTGATGACTTCAAGAAGTCCCTGTTCCAAAGTCTTTTCGTCCAGTGTGCTTGCCTTAAAACATCCAAAGACGGGCAAAAGATAATGCCGCAGAGTATACTGGTAGTGCGAAAAAGTCGATTCTTTTACGCTCTGTCGGACAGAATAAAGCCATTGCTCTGAGATTTCTTTGAAAGTAATATCCGTGCCGTTCAGGTTATAAATTCCATACTCTGCCTTTTTGCGAATAGAAATTTCCCGCACTTCTGCATAGGTTGCCCCATATACATAGCCCCAGCAAGGCTTTCCATCCGCAGAACGGCCTTTGATATATCGGCCTTCCCACCGTCCATCGCTGCGTTTCCGAATGTTTTCACCGCG
>CABQMM010000413.1 GCA_902465215.1 uncultured Bacillota bacterium | reverse complement strand
TCTATATGCCCCTGAGCGCCCAGCTCCCGGCACCTGGCCAGCAGATATTCAGCGCAGCGCAGTTCCTCCGGGGAACCGCCGGTACGGATGTAATCAATCTCCCTGAAGATCTGGCGAATGGTCCTTTGCTGCATAGTTCCCTCCTGTATGTCTCATTAGAATAAAGGCGAAGCTCTTCTTCCGGATTGATTTTATCATCCCCGGCAGAAAAGGGCAAGTAGGCCTTGCGCATTGTGCGGATATATGGCTTTTCCCCGCACAAAGGCAGTTCCTTTTATGCTAACAGGCTTCCGCATCAACGCTCCGTGCAGCATATGTAAGCATTATATTCTGATACCTTTTCTGTTAGAGCAAATAAATACTGGTGACTGCGCCGTATTCAAAGTGTATAGTTCTCTTGCTACATAGCAATGCTAAATAGTAAAACTAAGATTGAGGGAAAAATGGATAACCGATATGTGCAGCAATTCAAAAAAGGTTCTTTGGAAATGATACTCCTTTGCCTGATCGGGCGCAAAGAAACCTATGGGTATGAAATCATAACAGAGTTAAACAACAGCGCTGCATCCGTTTTGGGATATGCAAGAGAAGGTACGATCTATCCCATCCTGTATCGCTTGCAGAAAGCAGGCCTGGTTCAATGCCGGTTAGCCCCTGCCATAACAAACGGCGGCTCTAAAAAATATTATTCCCTAACGCATAAAGGCCGTGAAGTATTACATGAACTGATCCGGTTCTGGGCCAATTATGAGAACTGCGTCAATTGTTTCATTACAGACTATCAGCAGACGGAGGAGTTAAAGTGATGCATCCATACATAAAGCAGGTGAAAAAAGCCTGAATATATCCCATAAAACCAAAGCGGAAATCCTGCACGATTTGGAAGAGGCCTTTGTATCTGCAGCCGAACATGGAGAGACAGAACAGCAGGTCATGGACCAATTGGGTACACCGGAAGAATTTGCAGAAAGCATACAGGAACAACTGGGCCTTTCCTGCACAGAAAAGAGTAGCTGGAAAGGGCGGACTGGCATTGCCATAGCGGCCTTTATTTCTATTATTGCCTTTGCAGGGGCATGGGGAATTCATGCATCAAAGTCGGTCAAGAACATGATCGGACAGGCGGATGCTGCCACAACCATTCAAATTGCCGGCAGCGGCATGGATCTGTTCTTTTGGCTGCTCCTGATCGGAGGTGTCGGATGCATCACGGCAATTCGTTTTTTTACTCATTATGTTCATAAGAATAAATGAAATTCAAAAGGAAACCCGTATGCACTATAGAAAAATATTTGCCCCTGCAGTTCTATCCGCTCTGCTGGTCTGTCTGCATTTTTCAGGATGCTCGCTTCCGGAAGAGCGCAGGGATGCCCTTGACAATATCGAATGGGATGCAGCCAGTGTGGAGCCAGAGTACCTGACAGAATGGCCCGACAATGCCTTTACGGAGAAAATTTCTCAGCCGGAAAGCGGCACAATAGCGTATGTGCTTGATTATACCGAAACCGGCCGATATGCGATCTTTATCAAGGATATCTCACCGGAAGAATCTGATAGATATGTGAAAGCGTTAAAAGACAACGGCTACTTTGAAATACATTCCGCAGCAAACAACGTATCGCTTGGAACAATACTGAAACGGGAGGATACCTATTTAAACATTTCGCACTCCGATGGCGTGCTTGGGATAGTCATATTTTTAAAATCAATTACAAATCAAGCAGAACCTTACTTTTCAGCTTGTACGAATAATAAGCTATGAACTACGGCAAGTCAATGACGCAATGCCATATCGCCGCAATTATTATGGCATCTAAAAAACACAAAAATCACGGTGCATCAAAA
>CABQMM010000412.1 GCA_902465215.1 uncultured Bacillota bacterium | reverse complement strand
TTCGTGAAGATGTACGGCGGCGAGCCGGTGCTTTATACATCAGACTACCACAACCCGGTGAATGTGGATGAATTAGCGGCTTTCCTTGAAAAAGATTCGGACTTCAAATATGCAACGGTGGTACACTGCGACACGCCGAGCGGTGTTTTGAACGACATTGCGAAAATCTGTCCGCTTTTGAAGGAACACGGCATCCTTACGGTGGTAGACTCCGTGGCAGGAATGTTCGGAGAATATGTGAATGTGGACGAGAGCCATATTGATATTCTTTGTGGGGGCTCCCAGAAAGCTTTGTCTGCGCCTGCCGGTCTGACGATGGTTTGGGTGAGCGACGATGCACAGGCAGCTATGGAAAACCGTAAGACGCGAGTCGCGGCGTTCTATGCGAACCTGCTCAACTTCAAGGATTATTACGAAAACAAGTGGTTCCCGTACACAATGCCAATCAGCGATATTACAGGGCTTCGGGCTGCAGTTGAAAATGTTATGGCGGACGAAAACATCTTAGAGCGTCATGCGAAGATTGCAAAAGCGACGCGCCATGCGCTGCGCGCGGCGGGGCTTGAGCTTTATCTGGAAAGCGGCTATTCCAACACAGTTACGGTTCTTTGCGTACCGGAGGGTCTTACCGATACACAAATTCTTTCGAGCATGCGCGATAAATATGGCGTTATGATTTCCGGCTGCTTCGATGTTTTGGCGGGAAAAGTTATCAGAATCGGTCACATGGGCGAGAATGCCAATGCAGCTGATATGGAGCTGACCTTTGATGCGATGGATAAGACTTTTGCGGACCTTGGTTATCCGTTGAAATGTAGCTTAAAAGAGGCTTTCAAGGAGGCATTAGAAAAATAAGTTTTTTTGTGATAAATATTGACAAATGCCAATCAGGTGTTTAAAATAATACTGTTAAAAAAAGAAGATACAAAAATGAGAATGTTGATTGGAAGGTCGTGAGGGGCGTCAGTTAGCGTCTCTCATTTTTTTGTTTTTGCGTTGGCATGCGAAGGAGGGAAATGATTCAATGAAGCAGACAAAATTTATTTTCGTTACAGGTGGAGTGGTCTCAGGACTGGGAAAAGGCATTACGGCTGCTTCACTGGGCAGACTCCTGAAGGAGCGGGGCCTGAAGGTCGCCGCGCAGAAACTCGACCCGTATATTAATGTGGACCCGGGGACGATGAGCCCTTACCAGCATGGTGAGGTTTTTGTCACGGAGGACGGCGCGGAAACCGACCTCGACCTCGGACATTATGAGCGTTTCATCGACGAGGATCTAAACCGATTTTCCAACCTGACATCCGGCAAGGTGTACTGGAATGTGCTGAACAAGGAACGCCGCGGCGAGTATCTGGGCGAGACGGTGCAGGTAATCCCGCATATTACGAATGAAATCAAATCGTTTATTTACAATGTAGGCCGGGCAAGCGAGGCGGATGTGGTTATCACGGAAGTCGGCGGAACGACCGGAGATATTGAAAGTCAGCCGTTTCTTGAAGCAATCAGACAGGTGGGACTGGAAGTCGGGGCAGAAAATTCTCTGTTCATCCATGTGACGCTTGTGCCGTATTTGCACGGCTCGGATGAGCATAAGAGCAAACCGACGCAGCATTCGGTTAAAAATCTGCAGGGACTTGGAATCAAGCCGGACATCATCGTGCTGAGAGCGGACGAACCGCTGGAAGAAAGCATTTTTAAGAAAATTGCGCTGTTTTGCAATGTAAAGCCGGACTGCGTAATTGAAAATATCACGATTCCGGTGCTGTATGAAGCACCGCTGATGCTCGAGGAACACAATCTTTCCGACATCGTGTGCAGAGAGCTTGGAATCGACGCACCGACACCAGAT
>CABQMM010000411.1 GCA_902465215.1 uncultured Bacillota bacterium | reverse complement strand
CTCGGCGATGTCATCCAGAGAAGACTTGGTGCCCGGATAGATGCCGAACGGCTCATAGTGGATGCCTCCCGCGTTTACCAGGTGCGTGCCCTGCTCTTCGTTGAAGTTCTCCAGATAAGGAATGTGCTGGAAGTAGTTGGCGTCAAACTCACCGCTCTCGACGACGTTGTTGGGCTGCACATAGTCCTGGAACTCCTTGACCTCGAGCGTCCAGCCCTCGGCAGCCAGGATGGGAGCGACCTGCGCGAGAATTTCGGCGTGCGGCGTGGGGCTTGCGGCGACGGTGATGGTGCCCTTCTGCTCTACGGTATCGGAAGTCGCCTCTTCCGCGGGAACCTTTTCCACATTTTCCGCCGCGCTCTTCGACGCGCACGCAGCAAAAGATAAACTCAAAACAAGCGCCAGTGTCAGCGCAAGAACTTTTCGAAACTGTTTCATAAGGCATACTCCTTTTCCAGTATTTATCAATTTACGTTTTTTTACAGGAATTTGAGCAACAAAAAACCGGGGCTATCATCAGCTCCCGGGCAAATGGCTTTCGCGCTCAATCAAGCGTTATTCTCAGGCGAACAGCAACGCATGCCAAAGCACCTGGCCATGTTACATGCCCGGGAGAATAACATTCGCATCATCATGTTGTTCTTAGCAATGGTGTAACGGAACGTCATTGTGTTTGCCTCCTTCCAAAAAGAATACGCTCAAATTCGATGGTGTTATCATACACCAATTTACCTACTGCGTCAATGGGGAAACACATGGAAAATTTCACAGAATCGAGGGGAAATCCGGGGAAATTTTGCCGAAAATATACAAATTTTCTGTATATTCCTGAAAAACAGCCCCATCTCGCGCTTCAGCGCAGCAGATATTGAAGCCCGCCGACCAGACCGTATACGCCGAGAATCGTCAATACCCCCGAGACGAGCGTACCGCCGAAAATTGCGAGCCCGGCGCGTCGCTCATCCATGTCGGTAAGCCTTGCGAGCATGGAGCCAATCCAGCAGCCCACGCCCGTAAACGGGATGCACACGCAGACAAAAAGCGCCGGCGGACCGTATTTTTTAAGCTGCTGCTCATGTTTTTCCAGCGCCTGATGCGCATTTCGCAGCAGCCGGGGGCTGGTTTCCTTCTGCCCGAGCGGATGCTTTTTCATCCGCAGCAAAAACGGCACGGGAAGATAGGAGCCGATGCACGTAAGAAGGTACGTGAGATACCATTTGAGCTTCAGCGCGGCCGCCAGGATGATCGCGCCCTTATTTTCAATGAACGGCAGCATGGACATGACAAACACTGCCGCCGACCGGACAAACACGTTTCCGGACGAAAGCGCAGATGCCTGCGCGGCAGTCGATACAATATTCATAGCGTTCACCTCGCTGGAACATCAAAAATGGAAGACGCCGCATTGTACCACACTTTTTCCGATTCGTAAAGAGGAAAATCAGTCCGCATCACGATTTTCCGGCGTCTTATCGTAGTTTTCCAGAAAAGAAATTTTCCGCCCGCCGGTTTTATAGGCAATGACGGTATCCAGGCAGACATTCTCCATGCTCCGGAAAATATGCGCCTCCACATCGGGGTTTGTCTTTTTCAGCTCCCGGATCAGCTGCTTGACCTGCTGGCGCTTGGACTTTGCCTCCTCGTTCGGACGGCAGGTCGTGCAGGTGTCGGTGAAGCGGCAGGCGCACTGAATAAAGTGCAGGTCGTTGGCATCGCGCCACGCCTTGATGTCGTCCTCGCGGATCAGATACATCGGGCGAATCAGCTCCATGCCGGGAAAGTTCGTGCTGTGGAGCTTCGGCATCATCGTCTGCACCTGCGCGCCCCAGAGCACGCCCATGAGAATCGTCTC
>CABQMM010000410.1 GCA_902465215.1 uncultured Bacillota bacterium | reverse complement strand
AGAATGTTGCGGAGCCTGCTGAGCGGAATTTTCTTCTTTTTGAATTTCAGGCTCAGTCTCCAGAGGAAGGTACTGGAGAGCAGCTTTTGCTGGAAATTCGGCTTGATAATGTAAATGAGAATCAAAGCGACAATTCCAAGCAAGCCGAGAAGCCCTAACGGAATGAGAAATTTCACGTTCACGACACGGTACCTCTTTTCAGCAGTTCGGAGAACAGCGCTTTTTCAATCGGCTCTTCGCAATCCAAAGATATAAATCCCGCATCCCTGCGCCTGCAGAAATCCTGAATGTCGTCATAGAAAGCCGTTACTGCTTCCTTAAATGCCTGCTGCATGGATTTATTGATCCTGATCTTCAAATTTCTTGCGTCCGCCATGTCGGTGGACTCCGAATCAATCAGGTTAACCCGGTCGGTATATGACGGGTCCAGCTCGTCCGGGGAGTGTACCTGAATCAAGAGCACCTGCTTTTTCTTATACACCAGATAATCCACGCCTTTTTTCCAGTCGCGGTCCGAATAGAAATCGGAGATAATTACGGTCATCCCATCCCCGGTGCCCATATCCGGCGTACTGACAATGGCAGGAGAAATCTCCGCCTCATCCGCAAACTCCGTCTGATCCAGCGTATTCATCGCACGGAAAAAAGCGTTTTTCCCAACGATGGTACCGAACGGATTTTCCGCCCGGTCCCCCCTGACGAGGTGATAGGACACCTTATCCATGTTATGGATGGCAAGGTAGCCGATTGCCGCCGCAACAGCAACGGCGTATGCGCCCTTCCGGGGGTTCACTTTTCCCATCGATCCGGAGCAGTCCAGATAAATCTGCACGTGCATCTGCCGCTCATCGGTAAACAGCTTGATAAAGTATTTCTCAAAACGGCTGTACAGATTCCAGTCGATCCGGCGGATATCGTCGCCCAGCATATACTCCCGGTAATCCGCAAACTCCACGGTTTGTCCGTAGGTGCTCACCAGATGCTTGCCGCCGAAGAATCCGCCGAGATCCTTGCGCAGATTAAACGCAAGTGCCTCCAACCGGCTGAAAAACTCGTCGTTTAAGTAGGAATCTTTCATTTGTTTTTCTTATTTGTTCCTGCACGGTTTGCACTCGGAACTTCATTTCCGAGACGAACATTGCACTTCTTTGCCACTTCGGTAAGAATCATACCGATGACTTCATCGGGAGAAATCCGTTCCGCAATTGCCTCAAAGTTCATCTTCATACGGTGGCGAAGCACCGGATATGCCAAAGAAGCGATATCGGAGTAGGAAACGTTGAATCTGCCGTTCATCAGCGCCTTCACCTTTGCTGCCGAAATCAACGCCTGACCTCCACGCGGAGAGGAACCGAGACGCACATATTTCTTCGCCGCTTCGGACGCGCACTCACTGTCCGGATGCGTCGCGGAAATCAGCATCATGGCAAAGTCCAGCACTTCATCCGCTACGGGAATCTGATTTGCGGTCTCCCGCATTTCCAGAAGCTGCGCTGCGTTGCACGCCTCATTTGCAACCTCGCCCATCGTCTTCTGCGTCATGGTTACAATCCCCTTCAGTTCGTTCAGGGACGGATTATGCACCACCAGCTTGAACATGAAGCGGTCCATCTGTGCTTCCGGCAACGGATAGGTGCCGTCCTGCTCAATCGGGTTCTGGGTTGCCAGAACGAAGAACGGCTCATTCATTTTTCTGGAAACGCCCATGACCGTTACCGTGTGCTCCTGCATGGCTTCCAGCAGCGCGGACTGTGTCTTCGGCGTTGCACGGTTGATTTCGTCCGCCAGAACCAGGTTGGCAAAAATCGGACCAGGCTCAAAGCGGAAAACGGAATTGCCCTTCTCATCCTTGGTGATGA
>CABQMM010000409.1 GCA_902465215.1 uncultured Bacillota bacterium | reverse complement strand
GGTAGCCTCGTCACATAACAGAATCTTTGGATTGGAAGCCAGCGCTCTTGCGATGGCAACCCGCTGCTGCTGACCGCCGGAAAGCTGCGTCGGCAGGCTGTTTACTTTCTCAGTTAAACCCAGCGTTTCAATGATCTGCGTGATATAGGCTTCGTCAATTCTGCCGCCGTCCAGTTCAATGGGAAGCACTATGTTTTCATAGACATTCAGAACCGGAAGCAGATTAAAGCTCTGAAAGACGAATCCAATCTTTCTGCGGCGGAAAATTGTCAGCGCATCGTCTTTCAATGCGAAGATGTTTTGTCCTGCGACTTCCACACTGCCGGAGGTTGGTCTGTCGAGGCCTCCCATCATATGCAGCAAGGTGGATTTTCCGCTGCCGGAAGTTCCGACAATTGCGACAAACTCGCCTTCTTCCACGCTCAGATTGACGCCGTCCAGTGCGCGGACTGTCGTATCGCCGCTGCCGTAGATTTTTTTCAGTTCGGTTGTTTTTAATATACTCATAATATCCCCCTTTGAAAAAAGTGTATGACCGAGAATCCTTATCCCGATTCATACACTCATCATATCAGAAGAATCTTTCTCAAATCTTTCCGTGCCGCAATTCAATTCTTACAGTTTTGAAAGGATTAAAAAGAGTTGTATTTTTTGACTATTATGTTATAATAAAGCCAAGAGGCAAAGCCTTAGGGCTGAGCCGGTTTACGATTGACCGCTACCGGGGCCAGCCGACGCGGTCTTTTTGTTTGTCGAAATCGTAATCCGTAACACACCTTTTGAAAGTGTAATTGTAATACGCATTCTCAAAACTCCTTTCTTGAAGGTTCTCGCTTCCGCATCCCCCATTGAAAGGCTCAGCCGCTCGGCTTATTCTCTTGGCATTTCTATTCTATCATATTTTACATTTGTAAACAAGCGTTCTTTTTTTATTATTGTTCTGTTTTAGGCAGGAAGATCGAGAAACAGCTTCCTTCCCCCGGCTTTGACTTCAGCTTGATATAGCCGCCCTCTCTGCTCAAAATTTCACGGGCAAGATACAGGCCGATTCCCACGCCCTTTTCATCTGCAGCCTCTTGAGAACGATAAAAGCGGGTGAAAATCTGTGCTTGCTCGGATTCGGCAATCCCCGGTCCGTCATCGCTCACATCGATTCGAACAAACATCTCATAAGCAAAAGCCTTCAGGCAAATGTTTCCGCCTTCTTCCGTATATTTGATTGCATTATCCACGATATTTCCAATTGCTTCCATCGTCCATTTTCGGTCAAAGCAGGCAGTCAGTTCCTGCTCCGGAGGTTCAAGAAGAAAATGCCTGCGCATTGCCGCTGCGGTCTGCGCATAGCTCTCATAAAGTTCCGTGAGCATTGCGTTCACATTTCCCTGCTTCGGATTTACCTGTATTACATTGTTTTCAAGCCTTGAAGTCTTAACCAGCGCCGCAATCAGAAAGGAGAGTTTCTCCGCCTGCTGCACCGTTTTTTCCGCCATGCTTCGTTCCCGTTTGCCCAGACTCTGCGACTCCGCCAGCAGCTGCGTATACAGCAGCACATTGGAAAGCGGCGTCTGCATCTGATGAGAGATATCCCCGATCAGTCTTCCAATATTGGCTCGCTCATCTTCCAGCTGCTTCTTTTGGATTTCCTGCTCCGAAAGATAGCGGTACATCTTCGATTCCAGCTTTAAAAGCTGTTCTTCCGAAAATTCCTTCTCCGTAAAATTCCCGTCAATCGCGGAATCCAGCATCTCGTCCGTCTTTTTTAAGGTCATGGAGGCTTTGTGCCAGATAAACAATGAGGCAGCCAAAATGATATGATCCCTCTTAAGTAGACAAGGAAAATAACCAAAATCTATGGAAGGGGG
>CABQMM010000408.1 GCA_902465215.1 uncultured Bacillota bacterium | reverse complement strand
CCTCACGCGCGAAGCACACATCACTTCCGAAGGAAACATCACGCCCGAAGGGCACATCTCGTTCCGCGTGAGCGGAACACATCGTTCCAAAAACAAAAGCACTTCTTACGAAGTGCTTTTGTTTTTGGAGGCGCCAATCGGAATCGGACCGATGATAAAGGTTTTGCAGACCTCTGCCTTACCGCTTGGCTATGGCGCCGTTTGTTCTGCTGACGCCCCGTCAGTATACCACACGAAGAATCATTTGTCAATGGCAAATTCCAAATTTTTTCTGATATTTTTAAAATTCTAAATTGCAATATCAAATAGGACATTATGAAAAACAAAAACAGAGCAGTGGTAATTGAAGATTTTACGAGGCAAATTATTGATCCAATGTTCGACAAACGCTACTTGTTCATCGGTAATGTTATCAAACGACTTTCCTTTCGGGAAGAAGCGGCGAACAAGAGAGTTTTGCTTTTCGTTTGTACCTCTTTCGTAAGATGAATACGGAGGAGCATAGTACACTTGTGTTGATTTGGGCAGATAAGAGCCCAAATCAGCAAATTCGCTGCCGTTGTCGCTTGTGACAGTCTTAAAAACGGTTTCAAAACTATCTCCGTAGAACTCGGCAATCTTTTCAAGTCCGAGACGAACGGCATCACTGCTTCGGGACGGTATTTTTACAAGATGCCGTTTGCGCGTCAGCCGTTCATCCAGTGAGAGCAGTACCGATGATGATCCCTTTTTGCCCACGATGGTATCGATCTCCCAATGACCGAATGCGGTGCGATTATTTACTTCATCGGATATTTCTTCTATACTCATGCCGAAAAGCCGCTTGTTTTGCTTGCATTTGTCTGTGCGGCTTTTCCTCCTCACTTTCAACGGTAAATCTATGTTTCTCACCTTTAACATGCGCTTGTCGATGTAGTTATAGAGAGTCTTTGTGCTTACGATTTTCTGAAACCTTCCGCTCAGCTTTGCCTCTCCGCAGAGTGCATCCGGTGACATCCTGTTTTCAAGAATCTGCCTTTCCGCATAGCGCACGAAGTCATAGGCTTCCATGATCTTCATTGGCGGACGGCTGTTTTTCCTGTTTTCCTCATACACCCGCTGGCCTGCGTCCCAAAAATACCGTTGATACTTCTTCAGATTCGTGTCTATTTGCTCAACTGTACCGCGGCTCAGCTCATTGTACAGGGTTGAACGGGATATTCCTACAGCCCGCACTATTTGCACTTTCGGCAACCCTTGACGAAGCAATATTTCAATTTGTGCATGTTTTTCTCTCGTAAGGTGTTGGAATTTCCTCTGTGATGTGGTATACTGTTCTTGAGCCATAGCAGACCTCCGTGGTTTTTTGGTGTGTGGTTACTTCAATTATACCACATCTGCTATGACTCTTTCTATATGTCCTATTTCATTTTACAATGAACCACTATTTTTCACTTTATTTTCATCCGGGCCTTGTTCCCTGAAAACAGGAGAGAGCGGTCTGAAAAAAGGGTACGCCGGAATTAAACGCCATACTTTTCTATGACACGCCGTATCTTTTCGCCGATGGGCTTGGCCAGAACGAGAAGAAAAATCACATTGGAACCGGCGTATACCGCAGTGACCGGCAGAGCCGCGGCCGCTGCCGCCAAATACCGGGACAAAGAAAAGCCGTCCTCAAAGCCCAGCACCGTCCACACATCCATAATTAACGAAAACAGAACTCCCGCCAAGGCACCAAACCCTGCAAGAAACCAACGGCTTTTTTGCAACCAACGGGAAAACAGAGCCGAAAGCAGCCCGATGATTCCCCAGGTCATCATCTGAAAAGGCGTCCAGGGACCCTGGCCGAAGAGTATGTTGGACAGAATCGCCGTAAGCGCTCCGCAAAGAA
>CABQMM010000407.1 GCA_902465215.1 uncultured Bacillota bacterium | reverse complement strand
GAGCAGATAAAATTAGCCGTGTACCCGTTTTCACTCAAATACCGTTTAGCATTTTCAAGCTGTTTATGAGAAAGATCCACGCCCCATAATTCTCCGGCATTTCTATCTGCATAATATTTCAGAGAATGACCGCTGCCACAGCAAATCTCAAGCATTTTCTTTCCCGAAACATCACCGAACAAGTGTAATGCATCCTCGGTTACAAAGTGTACGCCATATTCAGGAAGGGCAGTAGTGCCAAACCACAGATCAGCGTATGTATCCCAGTAACGCTTATTTGTTTTTAGTATTTCATCTATATTCATTTATATTTTCTTCTTGTATCGTAAAGTTCTGACATAGCCAAACGATTTCACTTGTCTGCCAACACTCCGCTACATTCTGTTTCCAGTTTTTGCTTCCCTTGTTTTTGCCCTTATAAGCTGCGGAGACAAGGGCAAATCATATAACGGACTAAGGTATAAACCCTTTGGTTTCAAGGCTTCCAACGGATTTTAGTATCATCCTTTAACGGGTGATGGCAGTCTAAGATTTTGAATGTTTTAAATTTGAATTTGCAGAGCTAACTGCATTAGAATGTGCGGAATACCGTCTTCCAGAAATTCTTCCGAAGTCTGCCGAAAGCCGTGCTTCTCATACAGGGAACGTGCATACACCTGCGCTTCAATGGTGATTGTATCTGCCTGAAGCTCTGTTTTTGCTGTATGGATAGCGGCTTCCAGGATTTTGCTGCCCAGTCCGCAGCGGCGTTTTACCGCGATCACGCGCCCGATCGCTTCCGTTGGAAAAGTTACGCCCCGCGGTAGTACCCGTGCATATGCTTCGATGCCATCCTCATCCTTTAGCCAAAGATGGTAAGCGGCACGGTCTGCATCGTCCACTTCCTGATACGGACATTTCTGCTCTACCACAAATACGGAAATGCGCAGCTTATATATCTCAAACAGCTCTTCTGCGCTTAATTCCGAAAATGCTTTACTATCAGTTCCATTTCTGCCCCGCAAATTTTAAGCCTGCATTTTGTTTTATGTTTCTCGGTTATATTTAACGCTTCTGCGTCTTTTCCAGGATAAGCTGATTATTCTTGAAGTCCAGAATGGCGCGCTGCGGCGATAAAACCTGATAGCCGATCACGCCTTCAACAGGTACTTTCTCTTTAATTGCGCTTATATCGGCCATCGTAGCCTTGATGCTTTCATACTCATTTTCACCCACACGGACGACCGGAATGGTAACAATGCTGGATGCTTCAGAGCCGGGGATATGCTGTATGTCATTCTCAAAACTTTTCCCCAGCAAACAGATACTCGCACCCGTATCTAAAACAAAGTCGCATGTCCGGTTTGCCGCTTCCACCTCGATGATGGGGAGCTTTTCATATCTCATGGGGACGGCCATTTCAGCAGCATTATAGTCAAGCAGAACGGTATAGCTTTGGATCACGTCGATTCCCAGTGTTCCAAGAAACTTTAAGTCCGGCATAGCGGGTTTCAACGCGTTCTCCACATACATCAGATCCATGATCAGAACGGGCATATTGGAACGTTCCTCATCTGCAAAGCGCAGGGTGTCCAAAATACCTTCATCTGCGGAACTTTTCTTTACGCCTTCTGAAAATTTCGCGACGTCAATGTGCTCTCCCTGGATCTCCGGAAAATATGCTCTGTTCACTGCCGTCTCCATAGCGCCTGTATCAAAGGCAAAAAAGCCTTCTTTCCCGTTGGCTGTTACGGAAACAAGCATTATTCCGTCAACAAGTTTGTATGGTATCTTAAGCATTTCCCGTTCCCTCTAATTTCAGATTACTTGCCTGCATCACTCCGATTTTTCTTGAAAACCATTACAAGCCCGGCTATTCCGCTAAGCACGCCTGCCAA
>CABQMM010000406.1 GCA_902465215.1 uncultured Bacillota bacterium | reverse complement strand
GTCACTAAAGATAAGGAGAAGAAATGGCGAAAAGAGGAATACAGCCCAGCGGGATGCGAACGAGACAGAAAATGATGGCCGCTGCGGTAACTTTGTTTTTGCAAAAAGGATATCAGGACACTGCCACCGCGGAAATTTCCACACTTGCAGGAATGGCTCCAAGTGCTTTTTTCAGGGCGTTTCCAAGTAAGGAATCCGTACTGCTGGGGCTGGTTGAGAACATGTTTACGAGTCAGTTTGAGATGGCGGAGTGTGAAGATCCGCTGATGGTGTATGCAGTTGAAACGGCGATGCAGCTGAATATTGCAGAGCAGAATGAGGCGCTGCGCGATTTGTATGTTACGGCATACTCGCTGCCGAATACAAGTGAATACATTTATCAAAATACAGCAAGAAAGCTGTATCAGCTGTTTCACAACTATCTGCCTGAGGCATCGGAAAGTGATTTTTATGAACTGGAAATTGCAACCGCGGGAATTACGCGCGGCTATATGGCACGCAAATGTGATATTTATTTTACCATGGAAACAAAAATCCGCAGGCATCTGCAATGCTGCATGGGAATTTTTCATGTTCCGGAAGAAAAAATCAATCATGCCATCGACACCGTTTTATCGATGGATATGGACGGTATGGCGAAGAAGGCAGTCGCCGATGCGGTTGCGAAATTTTCTCATTCGGAAGTTACGGAGTAAGCGTCAGACCCGGTGAGGCAGGCTTGCGGAACCGGTCTCACTAAGTCGGGTTTGCTGATTCAGAGGTGCTGATTCTTTCGAGTGCTGCAGCCAGATAGACATCCTGATACAGCGGCATTTGTTCAAAATCGCGGCCCAGAAAGTCACGAATGCGATCCAGACGGTATTTCACCGTGTTACGGTGCAGAAAGAGAAGTTCCGCTGTTCTTTTTACAGAGGCGTCCGCATCAAAAAGATAGGTCTGCAAAGTCAGGAGCAGCTCGTCGCTTTTTTCCGCAGCCAGAGGTGAAAGAAGCGAGCGATAGTATGAGGCGTCGGCATTGGCAGCGCTTTCCGGTTTAATGCAGTTTGCGGCGAAATGAAGCGTGTCATACATTACGATTTTTCGCATAGGAAAAATCTTTTCGATTGCGGAAGATGCCGAACATATTTCAAGATAAATATGCGCGGCATGCTTTGTTATGTTTTTCCCGGTAAATTTATATATTTTTTCTGAACAGATTCCGGTCAGCTCGTCTATCAACAGCTGACCTTTTGTATTGGCAAGATCCGCTGATAGAAAGGAAATCAGTGCATTGCCGTAGCGGTCGGTGACAGCGGTGTGGTCGTATTCTGCGATCATGCGGCGTATTTCGGAGGTGTCATCTTTGGGGCTGAAAACCAGCATCGACCTATAATTATCAAGTTCGAGATTGTTGCTGCGGGAAACCTCGGCGAGGGCATCAAACTTTTTCTCAAGAATCAGCGGAATTACGCTTTCGCGGCTGTTTGTGTCGAGATTCACGTTCCAAATCGATGTATAAAGCTGAATAATTTGTGCGGTTTCCGAGAGTATATTTCTTGAAATCGATGCAAAAGGATTGACAAAGCAGAGCTTGAGAGGAGTTCCGCCCTTGCTCTTGAATTCATAGGAAAGTATTTTTTCCGAGTGTATATCTTCGGGGAAATTCGCAAAAAATTTCTCGACATTAAGCGAACTTCCGGCAGGCCAAAGGGAATACCCAAGAATTCGGTTATTTGAGTTACAGAGCACGACGCAGGAACGGTTGTATTCGCTGATGAGCCCCAGAACCGTGTCGAGACTGCGGTGGCGGTCATCCATCTGCGAAATTCGGTCAATCGTGTTGTCAATATAGAAATCCTCCGAACGCGCGTCCGAGAAGATTGCCTCACTGATATCGTGAAT
>CABQMM010000405.1 GCA_902465215.1 uncultured Bacillota bacterium | reverse complement strand
GTTATAAAGAGGACAGCGAACTGACAAACGATGTAATTGTCGAAGTCCTTGAGAAGTGCAAGAAGGAAGGCGTGCTCACGGAATTCTTGGATAAGTACGGAACGGAGATTGTAGAGATGTTATTCAAAGAGCTAACCAGAGAAGAAGATCTTGAAATATCGAGACTGGACGGGTACGAGGAAGGCGAACGCGTCGGTGCTGAGCAAGAAAAAATTGGAATTGCAAAGAAACTTAAAGCACTTGGACTGGGGCTGGACGCGATTTCTGAATCGACAGGACTGACCTTAGAGGAAGTCGCGGCACTTTAATGAATGCAGGAAAGCACAAGTTGCCCGCGCACCGTGTATTCACTAATTACATTAAAATACCGGTTTGAGAGGAAAATAACTGACGGCAATCCGCTCGGCAATGCGCTGGCGGGTTATCGTCGTTTTTGCGTTGTAATTCGGCGGAGCTTATGGTACGATAGAGGAAATAAGAGATTTTGAAAAGAGGCGAAGAGTGATGGAATATATCGGCGATGTTTTCTATGATTACGGCGGAGGTCTTTATGTGAATATGACCAATCGCTGCCCGTGCCACTGCGATTTTTGCATTCGCGACATGGCAGATTCTTTAGGCGATGCGGACAGCCTTTGGCTGAAGCGTGAGCCGAGCAGGAAAGAGCTTTTAACAATGCTCGGGGAGCAGAATCTTGCGGCATATGACGAGATTGTTTTCTGCGGATACGGGGAGCCGACCGAGCGTCTTGACTGCCTGCTTGCTGTCTGCGATTTTGTAAAAAGTGACCCGAACCTGAAAGGCAGGCTCAAGAAAAGGCTGAACACCAACGGTCTGTCGGACTTCATCAACGAACGAGCGACTGCGAAAGAGTTTGAGGGGAGACTGGATGCGGTATCCATCAGCTTGAATGCGCCGACCGCCGAGAAATATAACGAGCTTTGCAGGCCAAAGTTCGGACTTGCATCCTTTGATGAAATTCTGCGCTTTACGGAGGAAATAAAGCAGTATGTGCCGGATGTGACGATGTCGGTAGTCGGCTTTTCAATTCCGCAGCCGGACATCGAAGACTGCCGCAGAATTGCAGAAAAGCTGGGCGTCAAGTTCAGGGTGAGGTAGGCCTATCGTGAGCGTGATGAATGAAGCGAAAAACAAGCAAAAGCCTGTGATGCATCCATTTCCACCGCTGTATGATGAAAATTCGAGAGTGCTGATTTTAGGAAGCTTTCCATCGGTTAAGTCGCGGGAGCAGATGTTCTTTTACGGACATCCGCAGAATCGGTTCTGGCGTGTGCTTGCAGGAGTTTTTTCCTGCGCCGTGCCGCAGACAATTGAAGAAAAACGCAGGTTTCTGCTTTCAAATGGGATTGCATTGTGGGATGTGATTGCGTCCTGCGAGATTACGGGAAGCTCCGACAGCTCCATAAAAAATGTAGTCGCAAATGATTTAAGCCCGATTCTTGAAGCCGCGGACATACGAAAAATTTTCGTCAACGGAAAAGCGGCAGAAAAATATTATAAAAAATATACGGAGCCTGCCATCGGGCGTGAGGCAATTTGCCTGCCGTCCACTTCGCCTGCGAACGCGGCGTGGTCGCTTGAAAGGCTGACGGAGGCGTGGCAGACAGTTTTACAGTGACATATTGTAAAGAAATAAGAGTGAGTGGCATAGCATGAAAGTAAATGAACTGTTTACATATGCAAAAATATAGTCAATAATTTATTGACTATATTTTTGTTATATGCTATACTGATACTGAAAATGTCTTGAAAGGAGGACAATGTTATGTATGCAATGGATTTTGCTCAAGTAGGCGCAAACATACAAAAAGAATTAGATAAAAAATCAATGACTCAACAGAGCCTTGCGGATGCGTTGTC
>CABQMM010000404.1 GCA_902465215.1 uncultured Bacillota bacterium | reverse complement strand
ATGCCGCAGGCAAAGTGATTTCCTGCAAAAACACAGGCGCTGTTTCTGTAACGACCAGCGGCAGCGCGGAGGGCGCCGTAAGCCTTTCTGCCGCAGGTGTTGTCGGAACATCAAGCAAACAGATTACGTCTTGCACTAACACCGGAAAGATTACCATGAAATCCACCGTTGAAGTGTCACGCAGCATCCTGATGGGCGGCGTTGCGGCAAACGCAGAGAACGCTAAAATCACGAAATCCTGGAACAAAGGCGCAGTTACCTTTAACGGAGTCGCTGAATACGGTGCTGTTGTCGGTGGGCTCGGCGCAATCACAAGCAATATCAGCCAGTCCTGGAACAAAGGCGCAGTCAGTGCAAAAGCCTCCAAAAATGAACTGGACGTTGTCGCCGGTGGTCTCGCAGGTACTGCAGTGGATATGCGGAATTCCTACAACACAGGCTCCGTTACCTTGAGCGGCGGCGGTTATGTCGGTGGTCTTGCGGGAAACGCAGGCGTCTTTGACCACCGTATCACAAACAACTACTCCACCGGAACCGTAAAAGCCTCCAACGGTGCGAAGAAGGGGCAACTCATCGGTATCTACAGCGCAGGAGACGATAAGGCAAGCAACAAGATTTACAACAACTACTACACGAAGTCCGGCAAAGCTTACGGCTTCGGTTCTGTAGCGAAAAAAAGCTGGGCTGCAAAATCCCAAAAAGTTGCTTCCATCAAAGCAGGAAATTGTCCGAAACTCAGCTCGAAATACTGGACATATTCCTCCAAGTATGGTAGAATGATTCTCAAGAACAACAAGGAGAAATAACAATTAAACTCGCCGCCGGGTGAGAAGCGCTAATTTAAGCGACGGATTTCGTATCGTTAGGCCTTAGAAGATACGAGGTGCGTCGCTTTTATAATATTGGAGGTATGAAAATGAAAAAGTTCATCATGGAGAAAGATTTTTTGGAGATTTTCCCGGATGCTGAAATCGGAATTTTGGTATGTGAGGGAATTGACAGCAAGGTGCATGACGAGGAGCAGTATGTTCCTTATCTCAAGGAAGCAATGACTGTGGCGAAGAAGCACATTTCCAATCCGGAATTTATCGAAAATCCGGTTATCGCGACTTGGCGAGAGGCTTTTCGCAAATTCAAAACCAAGAAGGGCGCGCGCTGCTCGATTGAGGCAATGCTGAAACGAATCGCAAACGGAAATGAAATCGGTTCGATTATTCCGCTTGTTGACATTTATAACGGAGTTTCACTCACATACGGAGTGCCTATCGGCGGAGAAGATATTGACAAATTCGACGGTGATGTTCATCTCACGCTTGCTGACGGAATGGAAGAATTTGTGACTTACGGTTCGGATAAGAGTGAGCCGCCTTATGCAGGAGAGGTTGTATACAAAGACAATGCCGGCGCAATCTGCCGCTGCTGGAACTGGCGCGAATCGGTAAGAACAATGCTGACCGAAGAGACAAAGAATGCATTTATGATTATCGAAACTGCGGGAGGTGAGCAGGCAGGCGCAGTTTTAGACGAAGCACTGAATGTTTTGGCGGCAGAAATCGAAAAGAACCTCGGCGGAACCATCAAGAAATACAAGGCAACCCGCGAAAATCCGGAAGTTGTCATTACAGAATAGGAGCAAGGGGGACATAAAAATGCTTGCATATTATTGGCCAATCGGCTTATTGGTGCTTTCCAATGTATTTTATCATATCACCGCAAAATCAATTCCGTCAGATGTAGATGCGTTTTTCAGCATGGCTGTCACCTATGTGGTGGGAGCAATCGTATCGATCGCTCTGTATCTGACAATCGGAAACGGCGAAAGCCTCAGCACGCAGCTTTCCGGCTTGAATTGGGCACCGTTCGTGCTGGGTCTTGCGGTTGTGGGACTTGAAGTTGGAG
>CABQMM010000403.1 GCA_902465215.1 uncultured Bacillota bacterium | reverse complement strand
CAAATATCCTATGCCGCACACAAAACTCAGCGGAAATCCGCTGGACATGTCTTTCTCGGGATTGAAAACCGCAGCACTGAACCTCATTCACACACATGAGCAGCGCGGCGAAGCACTGGATATTCCGTCTCTGTGTGCATCGTTTTCCAAAGCAGTCAGCGATATGCTGGTACCAAGGACAATGCAGGCATTAAAGGAAACAGGCTATCAAACACTTGCCATCGCGGGCGGCGTCGCGGCCAATTCCCGCATTCGGGGCGAATTCATGCGCGAAACACAGCGGCTCGGCGTTCGTCTGTGCATGCCGCCGCTCAGCCTCTGCGGCGACAACGGCGCCATGATCGGCGCGCAGGGCTACTACGAATATCTGGCCGGAAAACGCGCAGGGCAGGATCTCAACGCCTATGCAACGATGAGTCTGGAAAACGGATAAAAAAGAACGGAGAAAGGCCCCCTGCCGGTAAGACAGTAAAATTCAAACTTCTCGGAACAGGCATGATTCGATCATGCCTGTTCCGCTTTTAGCAGTTCATCCTAGGTGACCCCAGATAAAGATCGAACTGCAGAACACGCCATTCTACTGACAGCGGAGGGCAAGGCAACGAACTTTATCCCTCACTTTTTCAAAACAACTTGACAGATTCAAATAACAAGAGTATAATACAACATGACAATGATAGTTGTCATTAAGACAAGTAAAATCGTCAGACGGAGGTGCTGCATGATACTGCAAAATCGCTTGAAAGTATTCAGGGCGATCCTGAATGTGAATCAGCAGGAAATGGGGCGCTTATGCGGCGTATCACGGCAAACGATCAGCCTGATCGAGCGCGGCGATTATTCGCCGTCCGTTACACTTGCTCTGACGATCGCAAAGGTATGCGGCGTTACGGTTGAAGAAGTCTTCTATTTACAGGAGGAAACGGAAAATGAAAAATGACGAAATCAAAGAGGCAAATCGAAAAGCTCTGCCTAAGTTTTTGCTTTTTGCGGTCGTATGTGCGATTGTCGGCGGTGTAATCGGCTATTACTCCGGTTATGGTGCGGCAAAAGGAGGGATGGATGAACTGGTCGGCATGATGAAAGAAACGGGAGCGTTTTTCGGAACGCACATTGCTCCGTGGCTGATGGTTGCGATAGCAATCATCGTGCCTGTACTCTGCCTCCCGATTTATCGGAGTGCAAAGAAATTGCTCGCTGCGTGGGATGGCGAGGATGAGGCTATCTCGGATACTATTGACCGAAAGTTGTCTGTCGTAATTTGGATCGCGAGCGCAAGCTTTATCGTCGCCTATTTTCTGATCGCGGCATCCTATTCGGGAGGTTTTGCAATATTTGACGACATGGAGAAAACCATTGTATTTTTCATCGGTATCGTCTCTTTCTTCGCTATTATGATTGAAGCGATCCTCTTTCAGCAAAAGTGCGTAGATACAACTAAGCAAATGAATCCCGAAAAGAAAGCGTCCGTCTACGATATGAGATTTCAAAAAAAGTGGATTGACGACTGCGATGAAGCCGAAAAAATTATGATTGGCAAGTGTGCGTTCAAAGCATACTCCGCAACAAATGCGGTGTGTACGGTTTTGGCGATCGTGCTTGCGGTCTGTGCGCTTGTGTTCGACATTGGATTCCTGCCCTCATTTACTGTATGCCTTATTTGGGCTGTAAATATATCGATGTACTGTAAAGAAGCAATGCGATATTCCGAAGCAGGAAATAGAATCTCCTGAATATAAATTGGGAGGGATGCGCAAATGGACAGTCTTTACCTCATTTTGCTTGCCCTGTTCCTTCTTGTGATTATCCCATGGATCATGCGGCAAAGGAGACTGGCAGCAGTCAGGCATATTTTGAATCAAAAAAAGCAGAACAAGGAGAACAGTGAAATGAAAGAACTGGCA
>CABQMM010000402.1 GCA_902465215.1 uncultured Bacillota bacterium | reverse complement strand
GCTTTTTGCGGAGTATTCTATGGATGGCACCGTCTGGGAAGTCGAAAAGAAGAAGTCGTCTTCCCACGCGCCGAAGCTCTTTGATTTAGCCGCAATTCAGGCGGAAGCCGGAAGCAAGTACAAATTTAAGCCGGATCATACCTTAGAGCTTGTGCAAAGCCTTTATGAGAAGCACAAGGTCATTTCCTATCCGAGAACGCAGTGCCGTTATGTCTCTTCCGAGAAAGCAAAGGAATTTCCCGCAATCATGGAAAACATTGCGGTTTTTGAAGACCTCGGAAAAATCGCGGCAGGACTTGATAAGAGTGCATTTGCGAAAATTCTGAAGGATAAAGCTGTTGTCAGTGACACGGAGGTTTCCAAAGAGTCCCACGATGCGCTTCTGCCGACGCTGAAACGGCCGGACCTTTCGAGGATGACCGAAGAAGAACAGATTATCTGCAAAATGATATATATGAGGCTTCTCGCGCAGTTTCTGCCGAAGCTTGAAGAAGAGAAGACAACCATTAAGATTCGCCATGCAGAGGCGGACTACCAAGACGCTGTCGCGGAAAACGAGGCGGGCGGGATTTTTAAAGCAAGCGGAAAGGTAGTCACGGAGCCGGGCTGGTCGATTCTGTATAAGAAAGCGGGCGACCATGCGCTTCCCCCTTTGAAAAAGGGAGACCGGATTACGGCAAAATCCATGAAACCCGTCGAAAAGGAAACATCGCCGCCGAAGCGTCTGACGCAGGCAACCTTAATCAATGCCATGCGTAACATTGCCACGCAGATTGAGGATAAAGAGCTGAAAAAGTCCCTTGCGGACTCGCAGGGCATCGGCACACCGGCGACCCGCGCGTCGATTATCAAAGACATCATCGAGTCGGGCTATGTGGAAGAGAAAAAGAATGCACTTTACATTACCGATAAAGGAAAAAACTATATCGAAGCCGTAAAGGATTTTGACATTGCCTATCCCGTTTTTGCAGCGAACATGGATAACAGCATCAAAAAAGTGCAGCGCGGGGAGGCAGATTACGAGCAGGTTATGGCGGAAGTAATGCAGAAGCTCCGGGAAATGTGCGAGCAAATCGGACAAGACCCGAAAGAAGTCGAAGCGGAACTGGCACCGTTTGAGCCAGTGAAGACGGATATTCACTGCGCGAAGTGCGGAGGGGTTATCGAAGAACAGAAAAAACATTACGAATGCCTCGGCTGCGGTGCGAAAATTTACAAGAAGATCAGCGGCACCGAAGTGGATTTAGAATTGCTGCGGAAACTGGAAGCAGGCGAGCAGAGCGGATACAGGAATTTCACAACACGCGCGGGAAAACCGTTTCGCGCAGCACTGAAGCTGGACGAGAACGGAGAAATCGCAATGGTCTTTTTTGAGGAACCGGTGAAATGTCCAAAATGCGGAAAAAAAGCGACGCTCAACCAGTGGGGCGTTTTCTGCGGCATCAAAAAATGCGGACACAAAGTATTCCGAAGCTTTTGCAAGCATGATTTTTCCTATCCCGAAATGAAACAGCTTCTCGACGGAAAAGCCGTCTCTGCAAACTTCCGCTCGAAAGCAGGGAAGAGCTTCCGCGCAGAGGTCCACCTGAATGCGGAGGGCGAATATACTTTTGATTTTCAAGAGGAATAGCAGAGACGGACAGCGGGATCGCCGAAGAGGGAAGCGACTACTGCTTGCGAGAGCGTAAAATAAAGTGTGTAAGTTGAGAAAACAAAATCAAAACTTACGCACTTTGTTTGTTTTACAAGATGATTATGTCTTATTAGCCACTACGGGTACAACCTTATTATAGCATTTCACTCTTTAATTCTAAACTCCCCCTCATGTATAGCGGCGAAACAGTTAGACTGTTTTGCGAAATATGCACACATTGTTTGTATTTTAGTCCAAAAAGTTCATTTTCG
>CABQMM010000401.1 GCA_902465215.1 uncultured Bacillota bacterium | reverse complement strand
GATCTTCTAAAGGAACTAAAACTGAGTGAAGAAGAACTTTATGATTATGCAAAAAAACGAACAGAAGAGCTTTTGAAGCCCGAGATGGTTGCTGTAATGCCTCCGCTTTATGCGCTGACGAATAAGAAACTCGTTTGGGGTGCAGCCTCCGTCATGTTCCCTGAGAAATTAAAGGAATTGGCAAACACCTTGAAAAAGGATTTGTATCTTTTACCGTCCTCTTTGGATGAAATGATGGTGATTCCGACAGACTATATGCCTGCAGAACAAGTCCACGATATTCTTCTTCAGGCAAACAAAGAGGCCGTCACAGAGGAAGAATGGCTGTCCGACAGAGCCTATATCTATTCGAAAGACAGCAATGAGATAAGCTTCGCTCACAATGACAGCCCCGAGGCATATATGTCCTGATTAAACTTAATTTGTATTTTCGCCGTTATCCAGGAAGGTAATGATGGAGCCGGCGAATTTTTCCTTTGTTTTTTCGGTTACAGCGCAGTAGAGCATACCCATGCTGCTGTTCTTTTCATAGAAGACATTGCAAGGGGTCGTTTCTACCGCATCTTCAACAATCATTTCCGAGTCACCGGTAAATGCAGTAAAAGCCTCTTCGAAATCTGCAAGGAGGGCAGATGACGCGCCGCCTCCGCTGAATATTTTATAGGACTTCGCTTGACGGATTTTTACATTACAAAGTCCTGCAATCGTTCGATAAGAATCATGGATTTCGTCGAGCAATTCATCCGAGCAGCTCATAGAACAGATTTCAATCGAAAGCTTTGCATTTTTCGTTGAAATTTTTCCAATGTTCGTAAGGGCAAGAACCGTACCGTCATCATCTTTATAGTAGATGCCGTTTGGAGCCGTATACATCAGGCTGACAATGTTTTCCGTTTCTGTTTTCGTGAGTACCTTTTTCGGAAGCTTTACTTCTTCATATGTGTAAGTAATATCCGGATAGTCTGCGGCATATTTTTCATTGAACTTTTCTATGGCATTATCCATGCGGCTGCAGAATTTTTCCTCGTCCGAAGCATTTATCACGACAGTCATCGAAGCGTCAGACGGAAGGGTATCTGCGCTTTCCCCTCCGCTGAAGGAGGAAAGCTCGAACAGCAAAGAAGTGGATTTGAAATTTGCGAGCAGATTGCCGAGCGTTTTAATCGGATTCGGCAAAGCGTTCATCTTGTTTCCCGGAAGCTGCGAAGGCACATTTTTAATTGATATTTTGTATGCCTTGTCATAGGAAGGCTTGCAGCGCTTGAGTTTGTCGGAAATCAGCAGACGTTCATAGCCGCCGGTTGTTAATGAAACCTTCGAGGTTCCGGATTTTCCGATAAAGAAAAGCTCTGTATCATTGGTAAAATATTTTTCAGACACAGCTTCGGTTCCGACCATGCTGCCTTTTTCAACCGGCATGAATAAAACCTGAAAGGCTCCGTGATTCTTTGCATTTTTTGCAACCGTCAATGCAGTCGAAACCGCATCAAGATAAGAAAGCATATCGGAAGAATCATATTCACAGGCAACAACAACCGGCTTCCCGTTTTTTAAATCCTTTGAAGTCGCCTTTAATGAGAAGATGACATTGTTATTTTGGTCCTTTTCAGCCTTGATATTTTTGTTTGAAGCCCAGGAAAGCAGATAGTCGGCAACTTTCTCATTTGAACTGAGTGTATCAAGAGAATCTGCAAGGTCTGTCCGGTAAGCACTGAGCTTATCACTTACGATTTCCTCCAGCGTTGGTTCATCCGTCTGATTCGCGCGCACGAAAAAAATGCCTCCTGCAATACAAGCGATGACAAGCACGATACCGATTAAAATATAAATAATTTTTCTTTTTTCAATTTTCCCCATTTTTATAACCACCTTTTTGTTTTCTGTCTTTATTTCTTATTTTCAAAAT
>CABQMM010000400.1 GCA_902465215.1 uncultured Bacillota bacterium | reverse complement strand
ATGAAAGACCGACAGCTCTACACCACAGATGTCAAGGCAATCAGAAGGCGCGTGGAAGCGCAGGGGCTCGCGGGGATTTATAATCGGTAGCGAGCCTGACGAGCCACGCTCCGTGCGGCTGTGTGGGGGCGGTGGCCCGATGACTCGCACCGGACATCCGCCCCCGACTCAGGGTGTGGGGGCGGATGATTCGCACTAGGCTGGCGGTGCACATGGGGCGGAGGAAAATACCTCCGAGGGGTATATAAATGTATAAATGCACGTAAATTTAGCTTTTTTAGGCCTAGTTTCGTGTAAAAATTCCCAGATAAAGGAAGAAGTCAAAATGAAAATTATCCTCGCAGGAAATGCAGTAAAATCGAAAAAGACTGAATCGTTGAAATTTCAACATTTTAAATTTTTGGTGAATTTCACATTCCTGCGGACTGGCAACGAAAGGATACGAAATATAGAAAAAATGAAACGAAATACACGAAATATCTCAAAAATTATTGATTTTTCGTGCATTTATACATTTTCCCAACAATTCCCAGTCGTCTAAGGCGCGACCGAGGACACCCCGCGCCAAAATCAAAGGTTGTTTCTTTGTCCTAAATCAAGTATACTAATAAGCAGTAGATAAAAAGATGAGAGGGCAAAAAATGAGAATCAACAAATATATCGCACAGGCGGGGATTTGCAGCCGCAGGAAGGCGGACGAGCTCATCGCCAACGGCAATGTGAAGATAAACGGTGCGGTTTTAAAGGAAGCGGGATACGAAGTGACGGACGGCGACAAGGTCGAAGTGAACGGCACGCAAATCAGCGCAAAACAAAAGGCAGAATATGTTTTGATTAACAAGCCGCTTGGCATGGTGACGACGGTTTCCGATGACAAGGAGCGCCTTACCGTGATGGATGTCGTGGCTGACATCGACGCACGCCTCTTTCCGGTCGGACGTTTGGATTACAATACGAGTGGCGCGCTCATTATGACAAATGACGGAGAAATGGCATACCGCCTGACGCATCCGAAGCATGAAGTGTATAAAACTTACAGGGCAAGGGTTGCAGGAATTCTGTCGAACGAAAAAGCGGCAAGGCTGCGGAAAGGCGTGGACATCGGAGGTTTTGTGACTTCTCCTGCGAAAGTCAACATTATTAAAGGCACGCAGCATTCGACGATTGTCGAAATTTCGATTCATGAAGGAAAGAACAGGCAGGTCAGAAAAATGTTTGCTGCAGTCGGAAATCCTGTGCAGGAACTGGAAAGAATCGCAATCGGCGAGATTCGCCTCGGACATTTGAAGCCGGGACATTACCGCAAGCTGACAAGAGAAGAAGTGGAATATTTGAAAAATTGCTGAGTGGGAGATAATGATGACATTACGAGATTTGAAAATCGGTGAAAGTGCCCGGATTAAGGCTGTCGGGGGAGAAGGCGCGCTGCGACAGCATTTTTTGGATATGGGTGTGGTCCCGGGTGCGGAAATCAAGCTGATGAAACTGGCTCCGATGGGAGACCCGATGGAGTTTCGGATTCACGGCTACGAGCTGACGCTGCGAGTTGCGGATGCCGAAAAAATTGAGATAGAAGAAATTCAAAAAAGCGATGCATACATAAACGATGAAGGCCAGCAGGCGGCCGATATAAAACGGCGGCCAAACTCTGAGAAAAAATCCAAAAACGAAAAAAATTCCAAATCACACCACCCCGGTTTGGGTGAAGGCGGGATTTATCATGTAAAAACGGATGGCAGTCCGCTGCCGGATGGTGTGACGATTACCTTTGCACTTGCCGGAAACCAAAACTGCGGGAAGACAACTTTGTTCAACCAGCTTACAGGTTCCAATCAACATGTCGGAAATTTCCCGGGTGTGACGGTAGACCGGAAAGACGGTGCGATCCGCGGACAGAAAAATACGCTTGTAACG
>CABQMM010000399.1 GCA_902465215.1 uncultured Bacillota bacterium | reverse complement strand
GGAAGCCGGACGCCTGATGCTTCGCGGCTCAACATTGCTGGTGGGAAGAAAGTAAAGCGGCAACGGCATCAGCGGAGAAGAAACGGAAGTGATCGCCACTTCCCCCCCCCTTGTATGGCGGAGGACATGGGACTCAAATCAAGCCATGATTTTGAAAACCGCATAAACTTTCGTTTTTTAGAAAACACAATATCATATGAAACAAGGCTATCGGACCGCTGACATAAGAAAGTTAGCTGCGCGATAGCCCCTGAAGGACATTCATTATAATGAGATTCGGCTTTTCACATGGCTATGCTGAAGCCGTTCGCTTTCGGTAAGCTGTGAGGCCTTGCCCCCCTTATTCTTGGCATACTGCATTAGGGCGCGAAGATCCATCGTTTTTTCCATTTGACTGAGCATAATCGGCTCAGACATCCCTTCGAGGGATTTTTTATATTTCTTCATCTGTCCATTCATAATCATACACCTCCATTATTTTGGCAGCGTTTTCTTCGTCTATGGCAAATTGATATGGGTGAAGAACACCTATATGTTCGCCGTTAAATACATTTACATATTTGTGATATCAAATTTTCGTAAATGTCCGAAAACTTCGAAAGGTAAGGGACAATACCGATGAATCTTATTAAGTTGCAATGAAATAATAAATAAATGCTCGAAGTGAGTCGCAGAACATTAACTCCAGTTAATCTTTCTGGCAACATCTGCTTTCGTAGAGCCTTTCGTGAAGGTCATAGTTCCGGCACTTACTTTTTCATCATCCAAACCAAGACTATCGCAGGCTTTTTGGTATTCCGCGTAATCGGTGAACAGTCCCTTGTCAACTAAGCATTGCACAGCCGCCGAAGCTGTCGTGCCTGTAACATCAACTTCAATATCTTTTGACAACTTGCCGTCAACCCAAAGCTGTGCCGGTTCCTGCGCAGGCGTAGAGTCTCCGCTGTTCGCGTTATCGCCGCTGTTTGAATTATTTGCATCGTCGCTGTTATCTGCAGGCGTGTCGGCATTATCGCCGGAATTATCGGAATTATCCGCAGGTTCTGACACATTCGTATCTGCGCCATTGTTAATCAGCTGCTTCGGATACTGCAGAATCACATCCAGTCTCCATGCTATAATCAAAGCGGCGATCGCAAGAATCAGAACCGCTATAATAATATCATTTTTATCATATATAAAGTCTTTAAATTTTTTCATTTTCCCCCTCCGTATGCAGTCTGCAAAACTACTTATACATTTTAGCACATTTAGACTTTTTTCTCAAGCCGTTTTGTTGTATAATGATTTTATGTTTAAAATTGTGATTACAAAGAATCAGGCAAACCAGAGGCTTGACCGCTTTTTAAAGAAATATTTTAATAATGCATCCCTGAGTCTGGTGTACAAGCTCATCCGAAAAGATGTGAAACTTAACGGGAAACGGGCGAAAGAAAATCAGGTTTTGGCAGAAGGCGACGAGCTGACGCTTTACATCAGCGATGAAACCGCGGCAAATCTTCAAAAACAGAAGAAGCATGTAAAGGTAAAGAAGCAGTTTAAAATTGCCTATGAGGACGAAGATATTCTGGTGGCGGAAAAACCGTTCGGGCTTTTAACGCATGGTGACCGCACCGAAAAAAAGAATCATCTGGCGAATCAGGTCATCGACTATCTGATTGAAACGGGAGAATATGACCCGCGGACGGAGAAGACATTTACGCCTGCGCCTGCGAACCGCTTGGACAGAAATACGACGGGACTTGTGGTGTTCGGCAAAAATGCGGCAGCGCTTCAAGAATTGAACCGCATGATTCGTGACAAGGATGAAATACGCAAACTTTACCTTACAATTGCGGCAGGAAAACTGGAAAAGCCTATCCGCCTCAGGGCGAAGATGACCAAGGACGAGAGCAGGAATGTGGTCAGTGTGCTTTCCGAAGAA
>CABQMM010000398.1 GCA_902465215.1 uncultured Bacillota bacterium | reverse complement strand
GGATCACGAGCTGATGGGTCACATTATGTGCAAAATCGGTGAGATTGCGAAGAGCCAAGGGCTTGAAAACGGCTACAGAGTCGTAAGCAACAACGGCGACGACGCATTCCAGACGGTAAAGCACATTCACTTCCACATCATCGGCGGCAAACCGATGGGCTGGCCGCCATTCCCGGTACAGGAGTAAGAATATACGCAGGGCAGATAGCAAAATGATACAGCTCTATTTACAGCTTCTCGATACGCAGACCGAACAGGAAAAATTTGAACGGCTTTATTATCAGTACAAAAAGCTGATGTACTGGATTGCAAATCACATTCTGGGTGACAGCCATCTCGCGGAAGACGCCGTACACGAAGCATTTCTGAAGATAATAAAAAATTTTCACAAAATCGGAGAAATTAATTGTCCCCGAACGAAGAATTTCGTGGTTATTATAGTTAGGAACGTTGCGCTCAGCATTCTCGAAAAAGAAAACCGCGGGCCTAAGACGCAGAGCTTTTCGGAAGACTTCGCAGGAAGCGATATGGCGGAAGCCTCGGATTCTTATTGGGAAAATCTCTCGTCGGGATTTGATGAAACCTCGGATGAAGTTCTGCGAAAGGAAATCATGCGAACCGTAGACAGTCTGCCGGACTGGGCAGCGGATGTTTTGACGCTGTCGGCTATCTATGGATGCAGTACCGCGGAAATCGCAGCAATTGGGGGAATCTCCACGGAAGCGGCAAAAAAACGATTGCAGCGTGCGCGCGTTTTGTTTCAAAACAAGATGAAAGAGGGCGAGATGAAATGAACAGTGCAGAATTTCAGAATGTTTTGGCAGAAGCCTTGGAACGAAGATATGCATCCATACCGAATCCCGAAGAACTTTCCTTTGCTTATGAGTTTTCACCGCAGTTTGAGCGGAAGATGAAGCGCATGATTCGTCGGTTTGACCGCATACAGGGCAAAGAACAGCGAGCGGAGCGGAAAGAAACCAATTTCCGCTTCCGAAAGGTGGCTGTATTTGCCCTTGTTTTAGTGCTCTTAATGGCATTGGCGGCGTGCGCGGTACACTATATTATTATCTGGAACGAAGAAAACAACGAAAAACAAGGCACGCTGGATGTGACATTTGAACTTGAAAACCCTAACACTGAGGATTTGTTTACTTTCAAGGAGCCTGTTGTACCTGACAGCTACACGCGGGAAGTGACATTCCGTGATGGAGATATTCAGGATATTGAATATATTGATGAAAAGAGCGGAAAGACGATTCTCTATCACCAAACAGGAATGTCAGAATCTATGGGACTCAGTATAACTAATGAACATGAGAGCTTCACACAGATAGAAATAAATGGATTTAAAGGTTATGCGGAAACCGAAGGAGAGACACCGTTTATCGTATGGAGTGATGGAATTTCACTGTATATCATTTCTACCAACATTTCGTTCGATGAACTTTTCGCGATTGCCGAAAGCATACAATAAAATGCACTGAAAAAAATACAAAAAATATTTTGAATTTCTTGTCCCCAAATCACCCTTTCGTCGGTTTTAGTGTATAGAAGGGGAAAATTTTCGGCAGAAAGCCGTGGGGGAGGTAAGAAAATGAGAAAGAAAAAAGTATTAACAGTACTCATGATTTGTATGTGTTTGTCGGCAAGCGGTGTTTTTGCATATTCAAAATTGTGTCCGGTACAAGGAGAAAATGAATTCAGGGGCATCGGAGAAAATATGCAGTCATCGGTAAAGAGTTTACTGAGTGCAGATGCCCAAGATGCTATGGGGGAAGTATTAGGGACGAAAATAAGCAAAGCATATTTTGATGTAAGGTATGCATCTTACAAGTCCAGTCCACTGGAATATGAAAATCCAAAAGAAGAGGCATGGGAATCAATAAAAAAGGAAGTCTGGGAAAGAGAATTTGCGGAGAAAAATTCCTTAA
>CABQMM010000397.1 GCA_902465215.1 uncultured Bacillota bacterium | reverse complement strand
GGCCAGTTCCTTGCAGGTTTTTCCCTTCTTGCTGGAAATGTGATCGCAGTACCGGGCTTTTGAGGAATAGGGGAGAAAATACCGATGGCAATACTCGCACTTTTGAATCATAACATTCTGCTCAGCCATTTCCAATACTTCCGTCAAGAAGGCAGCTTCCATATTATCAGAGCCTTCCACTCGTGCGATTCGGACATCTGCTGGTGGCTCATAAACGCGGTCAGCGAAAAGGATGGGGTAAAATGAGCGGCCATTTACATAGATTTTTCGTTCTATTTTCATCAAACCGGGAAGCCTCAAAAAGAGCGCAGCATTTTGAGGCGACTTACTCATGTAGAGACACAAGCGCTGCATTGCACTTTGGCCAGAATCATTTAATAGAAAAACATCGTCTGCGATTTCCCGAAGCCGGTTTTGGGATTCGATCAAAACACTCAGCTTATCTGCAAGCTCTCGGTAGGGGATGTCAGCATTATGGAGAGAGTAATCCAGAAGATACTCAAAGAAAGTATGGATCGGCGTGAGCTGATCGATCACTTTCTGTAAGGTTCGATGAATCGTCATTTTCGTCGTCCATTTTTCATCGATAGATAATAGTTCTTTTCGTAATGGCACAAAATCCGTGGACAAAAAGGTAATAAAGGCAGTACCAAGTCGATTTTCCACAGGCTTCAGGTCTGTTTCGATGAATTCTTTCTTCGGCCCAAAACTAAAACAATACATTGCTCTCAAGGCTTTTCCCCCTTTGTTCCATCTTATTAAGCTCCCAGTGTGGAATATTATTCTCAACACAATTACTTTACCACATCTTGCGATTCCCGTCAACGCTTGCTATGCTTTTTGTGGAAGCGGAAAGTGAAAAGACCGGACTTCCACACAAGTAAATGACCGCCGGGGCATTCCTTTTTCGGGGAAGCAGGCCATAACCGTCTATGACGCGAGCGTGCCAAGAAAAAGGAAGCGTATCTCTTTCAGGCCGGAGATCGCACTCGGAGAAACGGCAAACAAATTTACCCCGCCACGCGCATAAGTTCTAAGGAAGGAGGGAGCGGGATGGTAAGCAAGCCGGAATTATGGGAAAAGCAAGACGATGGCACAGTCAACTGGGAGTTTCTGCTGGCATATGAGCGATCCGTTCTGCTCTCCTTGCAGGAACAGGGCATTCTCACCCAGCAGCAATATGAAGAATGTATCAGGATACTGGAACGCAAAGGAATGTAAAGCAATTAAGCCTAACACATGTCACACATTCGTATACAGCAGTTTTTTGCGCTATACTTGAAGGAAGGAGGCGATTGTATGTTACAGGTAGCGGCATATTGCCGCGTGTCTACGGACAAGGAAGATCAGGCCAACTCATTCGAGGCGCAGCAGAGGTATTTCCGTGAACGCATCGAACGTGAACCGGACTGGGAACTGCAAGGTATCTATGCCGATGAGGGCATCTCCGGCACTTCTACTAAAAAGCGGATAGAGTTCAACCGCATGATCCACGCGGCGGAGATGGGGAAGATCGACCTGATCGTGACCAAGGAGGTCAGCCGTTTTGCCCGCAATACAGTGGACGCTTTGAAGATCACCCGCGAACTGCGACGACGGGACGTGGGTGTTCTGTTTCTCAACGACAACATCGACACGCGGGATCACGACAGCGAGTTCCGATTGTCCATCATGAGCTCCGTGGCGCAGGAGGAAAGCCGTAAGACCTCCGACCGCTCCAAATGGGGACAGACCCGCAGCATGGAACAGGGCGTGGTATTCGGCGGCTCGCTGCTGGGCTACGATGTACAGGGCGGCAAGATGACCGTTAATTCGGAGGGCGCAGAGATCGTTCGGCTGATCTTCCGCAAGTATCTGGATGAGCGTAAGGGCTGCGGCACGATTGCCCGTGAGCTGCGGGAAGCGGGTATTCTCAGCAGCCGGGGAAATTGC
>CABQMM010000396.1 GCA_902465215.1 uncultured Bacillota bacterium | reverse complement strand
GTAAGGTTAAGATTTCCAAGATTTCGCTCATTGCTGCATCGAAATCACATTCTCTTTGAGCAAAAATGCCTAATCGGCTTAATCCTGTATCAATTTTGATATGTACTTTCAGTTTTTTATCTGTTCCTGCAAACGCAGCATCCAATTTTTTTGCATATTCCAAGGAATAGCAGCATTGTGCAATATCATATGCTTCTAAATATGCAGCTGCTGCCGGATCAGAATAGCCGATAATCAAAATCGGTTTCTGTACACCTGCCTCGCGAAGTTCATATGCTTCTTCTGGACAAGCAACACCAAACATATCAACTGTATCAATCTCATCAAGAACTTTTGCCACAATACTTGAACCATGGCCAACACCGTTAGCCTTTAGAATCGCACAAAATGCGGTTTCATCTTTCATGTTCCGGCGAATGACTTCGATATTTTTAATCATCTTATCTAAATTGATTTCAAGCCATGTGCGTCTCCCCAAATTATATTCCTTCATGACTCCTCCTCGTTACGCTTGTTCGCGTGCCGTTCTTTCTTTGATTTCCTCTTCACTCGCCTTCGGCATGAAGACACCAAGCATTCCGTACGCAATATTTATAACTAAAATTGCAAAGATGTAGAATGCAAACGGTGCGAACGCAAAGGTGCTTACGCCGAGTACGCCTGAAATGTATACGCCGCCGACTGTCCAAGGGAAAAGCCATCCGAATACTGCGCCGCAGGTAACCGTCGTTCTGGATAATACTGTACGGCTGATTCCGAGATTATCATAGCCTTTGGCAAATAATCTTCCGGAAATCATAATCGCAACATAGTCGCTTGCGCTTATCATCGCGGTAACACATCCGGTAATCGCCTGCGAAACAACCAGCTTTCTTGCAGTATTGGTAAATTTATCCGCGCTTGCCAGCAAAGTATCCATAACGCCGCATTTTTCCAAAATGCCGCTGAAGCTGAGTCCCAGATAACCGATGGAAACCGTGTACATCATCGACTGCAGACCGCCTCTGTTGAATAAATTATTCAAATCATCTCTTCCGGTGTCGATACTGAATCCACTGTTCATGAATGTCATCATATCATTCAGTCCGTATCCCTGCATAACCATTGCGATTACCATCGCAACCAGTGACGAAGCCACGATTGTCGCCATAGAATTGACTTTTTTGTATCCCATAACCAGAATCATCAGCATCGGAAGCAGAGAAAGCAGCGCATAAAGCGGCGTGATGTTAAAGCTCTCTGCGATTCCGTCCATCAGATTTTGTACGGCTGTCGGATCGTAGGTGTTCCGGCTGAATTTCAAACTCATTACCAGTCCGATTGCGAGTGCTAAAATAAAGCTCGGAATCGTAACGCAGAACATGCTCTTAATATGTCTGAACAGATTAATTTCGCAAGTGCCGGAGGCTAAGTTTGCGAAGTCCGAAACCGGGGATAAGGTATCACCGAACAAAGCTCCGGATACGACAGCCCCTGCTGTCCATGCTGCAGGAACGCCTAAGCCCTGCCCGATTCCCATCATCGCAACGCCGAAGGTTGCCGCTGTTCCCCATGAGGTTCCTGTCGCAAGACAGGAAACCGCACAGATGAACACACATGCTGCAAGGAAAATAGTTGGTGATATAATTTTCAATCCGTAGTAAATGAGAGCCGGAATGGTTCCCGCACCAATCCATGCAGGTATCATTATGCCGACAAACATCAGGATCATCATGGAAACCGTCGCAATCTTGTTTCCATGAATAATGCCTTCTTCAACCTTTGAAAACGGCACGCCCTGAAGCATCAGCAAAATCGCTGCAAAGGCGGATGAGAAAATCAATGTCATATGTACATTCGGACTGCCCCAAAGCACAACCTGAAGGATAAAGGCTGCCGCGAAGAATCCGAGAATCGCAAGACAGGTCCAAAGTGGTATCTTTTTTTCACTTGTA
>CABQMM010000395.1 GCA_902465215.1 uncultured Bacillota bacterium | reverse complement strand
CTGAATTTGGAAGAGATTATGAAAACACAAAAGAAAGAGGGTGAATTGTTTGAGTAAATTCGACGACTATGATTTTCATAATGAAACTGATAATATGAAAAATGCTTCTGAATCAGGCACATCCGCCCACAGATCCAGAAGAGACAGAAGGCTTGCGCAGGAGCAAGAACAAGCCCAGACCCGGAAAAAGCAGCGCAAAACCTCGCACAAAGCAGGAAGCTCCGCAGACGCCGGAAATGAAGCCGCAGTCAGCAAAGCAAAGTACAAATTGAATAAGAAACAATTTTTGAAATTCGTGATTTGTATCTTTTTGGCGCTTGCCCTTCTCGTAACGGCATATGCCGCGGTTGTTATCATGCGGGCTCCGAAAATCGAAACCGATAATATCTACAGTCTGCTTTCACAAAGCTCGACTTTATACGATGACAGCGGTCAGATTATCGACAATGTTTTTGCGGATGAAAACCGTACAATTGTCGGCATCGACCAGATTCCGGATCATGTACAGAAGGCTTTCATCGCGCTTGAGGATAAGACCTTTGAGTCCCATCACGGGTTCAACATTATCCGAATCTTCGGCGCTGTGAAGGATGCGCTCTTTAACGGCGGTCACATCAGCGGTACGAGTACCATCACGCAGCAGCTTGCGCGAAACCTGTATCTTACGGACGAAATGCAGGAGCGTACCCTTAGCAGAAAGATTACGGAAGCCTACTACTCCGTTATTCTGGAGAAAAAGCTCAGCAAGAGTGAAATTTTAGAAGCTTACTTAAATACCGTTTATTTCGGGTGCGGTTATGGTGTGCAGACGGCAGCTCAGGCATATTTCTCCAAGGACATTGAAGATGTTACGGTTGCAGAAGCTGCGGCTCTTGCCGCAATGCCGCAGTCCCCTTCCATCTACCGACTGGTGCAGCAGGTTTCCGCGGATGAAATAACTGAGAAAACTACGAATCTGATTAAGAAAAGCGGCGACTACGCTTATGTGTGGAACGATGCAGCGAAAAACCGAATTCTCACCTGCCTGAAGCTGATGCATGAGCAGAGCTATATTACGGACGATGAATATGAAGAGGCAAAATCCACAGAAATCAAGGATATGGTTAATCCGAATCTGGATGAACTCAATGATGTTTCCAATTACTTTGCGGATTATGTCATTACACAGGTTATCAGCGACCTGCAGTCGGAATACGGCTATGATTATGCAAAAGCATCGAATTTGGTTTACAACGGCGGTATCCAGATTTATACGACGATGGATTCACAGGCGCAGTCCGTTATTGAAAAGGAATATAAAATTGACTCCAATTTCCCGGAACCGATTGGTTATCGCACAGACAGCAAAGGCAATATTTTAAACTCTACGGGTGGCGGCATCTTGCTGTATGCTTATTCCAACTATATCAATAAAGAGGGATACTTCAAACTCCGTTCGAGCGAATACAAGTGGAATGAGGACGGTTCTCTGACGATTTACGCGGGAAAACGCCTTGCGATTTACGACACAACCGTTCAGGGTCAGACTGACTACAGCGTGGAATTCAAGAGCATGTACACGATTGAAAACGGTAAATTCTACTCGATTCCGGGAGGCTACCTGAATATTCCGCAGCAATATAAAAAACGTGATGCGGACAAGAATCTGGTTGTAAGCGCAGAATTCTTTAAAGATTATCCGGACTTCTTCACGCAGGATGGAAAGAAGCTCGCAACGAAAGACTTCAGTCTAAAACAGAAAGTCATTCAGCCACAGTCAGCTATGACGATTGTGGATAATAAAACCGGCGCGATTAAAGCGATGATCGGCGGTCGTAAAATCACGGGTCGTATGCTTTACAACCGTGCAACTGCACCAAGACAGCCGGGTTCCTCTATCAAACCGATTGCCGTTTACGCACCTGCACTTCAGAAGAGCTTTGAATGTGAGCAAAACGGGGAAACCTTCCCTC
>CABQMM010000394.1 GCA_902465215.1 uncultured Bacillota bacterium | reverse complement strand
GTCGTTTACGATGAAGGAATTTAAGAAAAAAATCAAACAGGCTTTCCCGCAAAAAGAATTTGGCAAAATCAGCAGGTCAAGCGTCAAAATTCTTTCCAGAACGGCGGGCGGAAGAGTGGAAAAAATTCAGGTTGGCGATGCGAGTCTGAAAGGAACGGAAATCCGAAACGCTTTAGGACTGAGCTCTGCACTTTTCAGCATAAGTTTTGAGGAGGGAAGCGGCATCCATGCTTCTTCGGACTCCAAACTGAAAATTGTCTTTACCTCCAGCGGCTCGGGACACGGCGTCGGCATGAGCCAGTACGGCGCCGACGGCATGGCGAAGGAAGGATACAGCTATAAGGAAATTTTGAAACATTATTATTCGGGAACCGATGTGTATTGATGATTCGAGGTAATTCGAAACGATTAGTGCTTGCTTTCGGGGCTTGGGCATTGTATTATAATAAAGGCAGAAGTTTGTCCTCGCTATCGAGGAAGCAATTTCACAGAATTTTATGTAGGAAAGGGACCGTAATGGCAGATTTAAAGTATTTAAGAAGATTATCCAAAGATTACCCGAACATCATGGCAGCCTCCGCTGAAATTATCAATTTGAAGGCAATTTTGGCTTTGCCGAAGGGAACCGAATATTTCCTGAGCGATTTGCATGGGGAACATGAGGCGTTTATACATATGCTCAAGAGCGCGTCGGGCACAATCAAAGCAAAGATTGACGAGCACTACGGAAGCGTTTTGAGCGAAAAGGATCGGGAGGATCTTGCGGCGTTGATCTATAACGCTCAGGCAGAAATTGCAAGGCGCAAAAAAACCGAAGAAAACTTTAACGACTGGTGCGCGACGGCAATCTATCGTCTTATTACGATTTGCAAATCGGTATCCACGAAATACACCCGTTCCAGAGTGCGGGCGCGTCTGCCGAAATACATGGATTACAGCATTGACGAGCTTTTGCACGCTGACGATGAGGAAAACAAGGCGCATTACTACAGCCAGATTATCAGCTCGATTGTAGAGTGCGGCGTTGCAGAAAAATATATCGTGCAGCTCACGGAGGCAATCAGCAGCCTTGCGGTGGACAAACTGCACATTATCGGCGACATCTTTGACAGAGGTGCGCACCCGGATGAAATCATGGACTTTTTGATGAATTACCACGATGTGGATTTCCAGTGGGGCAATCACGATATTGTCTGGATGGGTGCGGCGACGGGAAACTGGGCATGCATGACGAATCTTTTGCGCATGAATATCAGCTATAATAACTTCGATATGCTGGAAGTCGGCTACGGAATCAATCTGAGACCGCTTGCGACCTTTGCGGAGAAGGTTTACGGCGATGACCCGTGCGAATTCTTCCGTCCGCATATTCTGGACACGAATAAGTTCGACCCGGTTGACGAGGATTTGGCGGCGCGGATGCATAAGGCAATCGCAATCTGCCAGTTTAAGGTGGAAGGACAGCGTATCAAAGCTCACCCGGAATACAAGATGGAAAAGCGTCTGCTTTTGGACAAAATCAATCTTGAAGAGGGTACCGTTGAGGTTGAGGGCGTGACATGGCCGCTGCGGGATACGAATTTCCCGACGCTTGACCCAGAGCATCCTTACGATTTGACAGAGGACGAAAAGGAAATGCTGAAGGCCCTTGAGGCTTCTTTCCTCAATTCGGAAAAACTGCACAGACATATCAAATTCTTATATAGCCACGGCGCTTTGTATACGAAAATCAATGGAAATCTTCTGTACCACGGCTGCATTCCGACGACGGAGGACGGCGAGTTTGAAGAGGTTGAGCTCAACGGCGTAAAGCATGCGGGCAAGGCTTTGATGGATTATCTGGACGACGAGGTGCGCAAGGCTTACTTCGCGCCGAATAAATCAGGAGAAATCGGAAGATCCGGAGATATTATGTGGTATTTGTGGCTGGGAAGCAGTTCCCCGCTCTTCGGCAAG
>CABQMM010000393.1 GCA_902465215.1 uncultured Bacillota bacterium | reverse complement strand
CGTTCCCGGATTTTTCAGCACTGCGTCCTCGATAAACTGCGCACCGAAATGTACCAAAAGGAAGGAGGCAAATCCGAACGCTGCCATCAACCAAAGGGAAGTATGAAACACTTTATGCGCCCCACCATAGTTTTTCACAACCGTCCGTTCCGAAACCATTTTGGAAATCGCGACCGGAATTCCTGCAGTAGAAAGCGTCAGGAAAAACACATAAATGGGATAGACCGAACTGTAGTAGGAAATCCCTTCTGCGCCAATCCAGTTGGTTAAAGGCAGGCGGAAGAACATTCCCATTACCTTTACCAAAATTCCGGCTATGCCGAGAACCGCCGCACCTTTTAAAAATTTATTACCTGCCATAGAATAAGCCTTTCTTTTTCGGGTATCATTGCTTTGTCTGCTTTACAGCATTGAGAGAATCTTTTGGGTCGCAGCCTCTGCTTCCCTTATCGTACGGCAAATATCAATTGTCAGATATTCTCCGTTTTCGTACAGTACCTTGCCGTCCGCCATCGTCAGCACTACATCGGTGCCCGAAGCGGAATAAACCAGATTATTCACCATATTATGCACCGGATACATATTTGGCTTGTCAACATCGACAACGATTAAATCCGCACAAAATCCCTCTTTCAGAAGTCCGCAGTCCTCTCGTCCCTGCGCCAAAGCTCCGCCTCTGGTTGCCGCCCGAAGTGTCTGCTCCGGAGTAACCACAGTCGGATCGTGATACATCATTTTGGAAATCATTGCAAATACTTTCATTTCTTCAAAGAAGTTCAGGCTGTTGTTGCTCGCAACACTGTCCGTGCCGATCGCCACATTGATTCCTCTCTTTAAAAGTTCAGGAACATTGCACACGCCGCTGGCAAGCTTTAGATTGCTGATTGGATTAGAAGCAACCGTAACGCCTTTTTCTTTTATAATATCAAAATCTTCGTCCTCAATCCACACGCAGTGTGCCGCAGTTGCCGGCAAATCGAAAGCGCCTAAATCATTAAAATACTGAATCGGCGTTTTTCCATGTCTTTGTTTACATTCCTCATGCTCGGCCTGCGTCTCAGAAACATGAATATGCATACGGGTACCCACTTCTTTTCCGTATTCCGAAACAGCCGTCACTGCCGACGGTCTGGAGGTATATTCCGCATGAATGCTCACATCCATTTTTATTCTTTCATCATCCGTATTATGATATGCTTCAAATGTTCTTTTCATTTCCTGCATAGACGGAAGCTGCCATACATCGCTGTCATCAAAATTGACAATTGCGCGGGAAATATTACCCTTCATACCCGAATCAACCGTTGCCTTTACCATATCATCAATAAAGTAATACATATCGCTTGTTGAAACAATTCCAAAGCGCATCGACTCTGCCATCGACAGCAAAGTCCCCCAGTAGACACTGTTACTGTCCAGTTTATCCTCGAACGGGAAAATCCGTTTGTTCAGCCAGTCCTGAAGCGCCATATTTTCACCGTATCCACGCATAAGCGCCATCGTCGAATGTCCATGCGCATTGTAGAAAGCGCACATTAAGAGCTTGCCTTCGCCTTCATAAACTCTGCCGTAATCCTTTTCCGGCGGCTCGCTTCCGATATAGTCAATGCGAACGCCGTCCGTCCCGACATTCATATGATGTTTTATTTCAAAATTTTCGTCTAGAATGCTGATATTCTTAAAAAGCATGTCATAACCCTCATTTTCTAAAAAATAGTATTTTGTCTTAATTGGGCAAGCCGATTTTGCCATTTAAACAGTATACCACAGAATTCGTGAAATTTCCAAGAATATTAGATAAAAAAACGATAAACTGATTTTTCTCAAGTATATTTTGCCGCAAGCTACAGATACTATTTTTACCAGACAAAACGGAGGAAAATTTGATGAAAGCTACAGGTATCGTAAGAAGAATTGACGATTTGGGTAGAATTGTTATTCCTAAAGAAATTAGAA
>CABQMM010000392.1 GCA_902465215.1 uncultured Bacillota bacterium | reverse complement strand
GAAAGGAGACAGCAAACTATGTCCGAGAAAATTGTACAGCTGAATGAGGAAATTATCAAGGGGCAGCATCCTTGACAGTACCGACCGAGAGTGCAAGAATCAATATCATAGAAAGAACGAGTGCATGTGATGCTTTTTTGGACTTTTTCATCTTTTCTTTCTCTAAAATAAAGATTTGTACAAGCGGTGATATTGAGAAAAACTATGACTTAATGAGTCTCCGCGGCAATACTGTATGACCGGCGTCCCCCTTTTTTTTCCAAGGTCTGGATGCCACATTAAGTCGATTAAAGCATTTTGATTCAGTAAACTGTTTTTGAAACACTGGATACAGTCTCAACGTTATTGCCGTCACTATCGTAAACCGTTGCCGTTATTACTGACCGATAACTGTAGCCCGAAGTGACATACCGCGATCCGGTCAAGGTGATAGTAGGCCCGCCTTCCTCCGACCATGTGATGACGGGGACCCAACACCCGCCGAGGTATTGTTGAAGCTGGAGATTTACGGATGCGGTGTACCCGTTCCGCAGATTCACATAGCCTGTGCAGGACGCCTTACCAGAGGTGTCAAGAGTAATAAATGCCGAAATTGATCCGACAGCAACATATTGCTCTGAAATTTCTGGCGGAATATTCTCTTCGGTGTCCGCTGCAAACGCAATTGAAAAAGCGGACAACATAGCACCCACCAACGCAATGCTGAGGATTTTCCTTAGTTTCATGTTTTTCTTCCTCCTAAAAATCTAAATTCGACAGTTTGCCCGTCAATTAGATAGACGTATTAAAAGGAAAAATGCAACATACTTTTTTATTTTATGCTTTCTGCAATTCGTATGGCGATATCAGGCGTAAAAGAATCCTGCGGACCATGGACCTCCAATGTGCAGAT
The DNA here is from genome assembly GCA_902465215.1 of uncultured Bacillota bacterium. Taxonomy (GTDB): domain Bacteria; phylum Bacillota; class Clostridia; order Peptostreptococcales; family Anaerovoracaceae; genus CAG-238. The sequence continues at coordinate 1,081 of CABQMM010000392.1, read as the reverse complement.
GAGCGAATTCGCGCTGTCCAGCCAAGCCAAAATGATTTGATTTTCTTTCACCGCCATCAGAGCACTGCACCCGTTGACTAAAACATCCGATTGCAGTATGGCACCTTCGGAATCGATTGAGACAGTCGAACCGTCCGCAGGCATCTCCGAGTAGAATATTACATTCGCATCCGAGTCTTCAAACCGTATCACATAGATGTTCTCTTCGTTGGTAAGAAAAACTGTTTTCCATATCCCAGATGGGAACCAAGAAGGACTCTTTGCGGCATTGTCTCTTTTGCCTGACGTGACGTCGGGAGAAATCACGGTTCCCTTGTCAAAGGTGTCATATATCAAATTCAGCGACGCCGCGCGGAAAGCAGACACAGTGCAGAAGGGGACGGAGAAGGCGATGGCTACGACGAGGAACACTACCGCAACGCGGGAAACGGCTTTTCCGGCGAAGCGCAGCACCTGACTGCGGCGCGCTTTGGCATCGGCACGGCGGAGGGTCTTCATACAGCGCCCGTCCGCTTCCGGCGATACATCGGCGGAGGCTGTGCCGTCCGTTTCACGCAGCAGTGCTGCGCCTTCCTCCGCCATCAGATCGTCGAGCAGCAGCGCGAATGCGGCCTGCTCGTACTGCTGTTCCAGCGCTTTTCTGCGGGTGTTCTCTTTCATAGGACGGCCTCCCAAATTCTATAGTTCAAAAAAAGCAAAAAGCAAATATTTCTGGCGGAGCGGAACTCCGCCTCTACTTATAGACGCAGGAAAAAGAAATTTGCAACATAATGTTTTTCGTATTATTATAAAAAGACATTCTGTATGCGGAAGGTGCGGCAATGATCCCCATTATCATTCTTTCCATCGAAAACGAGGACGACCGCGAGTTTATGTCCCGTTTGTATCTCGACTACCGGAGGCGGATGTTCGCCAAAATTCTCGGGTATGTTTCCGACCAAACCGCCGCCGAGGACGTGCTGCACGACGCGGTCGTGAAGCTGATCGGGAAGGTGGAGCTGCTGCGAACGCTGGACGAAAAGCGGCTCGCGTGCTATGTCACCGAGACCGCGAAAAACGCCGCAAAGGATTTTCTGCGACG
>CABQMM010000391.1 GCA_902465215.1 uncultured Bacillota bacterium | reverse complement strand
GCGGGAATACCGTTTAGTGAAGAAAAGGCAAAAGAAATTTTGATGGGTTTAATAGCGGATGATTTTTCTGAGATATTAAAAAATGAACACGCAGGCTACGAACACGAACGATTATATGTTTTCGGCAAGGATGTTGAACTTTTGGAGAGAGTCGGTGATGCCAATAAGGTAGTCTCTCTGTACATAAAATTTAATAAGTTAGATAATTTCTATGTAATAGTTGTATCGCTTCATGAACAAAAATATCCGATACAATATTATTTTAAATAGCGCAGTGGTAATGGAGGGGAATATGACAGAAGTAAAACGTGACTTTTGCACAGCATGCAGAAAGCAGACAGAGTACACTTTGCAAAAACGAAATATTACAAAAATAATAAAAGAAAAGGAATACACTTTCAGCATTACTGTTGCGATATGCAAAGAATGCGGAGAAGAAATGAGCGTTCCGGGGCTGATTGATAAAAATATCCGGGAAATTGATGAGCAATACAGGGCGTATGAACATATTGTTTCTATTGAGGATATCGAAAAAATCATGAAGATTTACAAAATCGGCAAGGCTCCGTTGTCATTGGCTCTCGGCTTCGGAGAGGTAACCATTGCCAGATATCTTTCGGGTCAGATACCATCGAAAGAATATTCGGATGTTTTACGTTCCGCGCTTTCCTCACCTTCATTCATGGAGAGAAAATTAAACGAAAATAGAGAAAAGATAGCAGCTGCAGCATATAACAAAGCAATGGATGCGGCGATGCAGATTGAAAACCTCTTTTCTGTTTCGCCAAAGATGTTGAGAGTTATTTCGTACATTTTTAAAAAATTGAGAGAAGTTACACCGCTTATGCTTCAAAAGCTACTGTATTTCACGCAAGGAGTATCGTATGCACTTAACGGAAGACCTATTTTCCCCGAAAATTGTCAGGCATGGGTACACGGGCCGGTATATCCGGAAGTATATGATATGTTTAAGGACTTTAAGTATAATCCGATCGAAGACGCGCGTTTTGCGATTTTTGATGGAATCGACAATGAGCTGGATGAAAATGAGCGTAAAGTTCTGGATTTGGTCATGAATACTTTTGGCGAATACGGGGGAAGAGCGCTCGAGCGTATTACGCATAATGAGAAACCTTGGAAAGAGGCCAGAAAAGGATATGATGACAGTATTCCGTCCAATGAAATTATTCCTATGAAAAACATTGAAGCATATTATACTGCAATGAATGCGAAGTACGACTTTTCATCCGAAACCGGACTGCGGAAATATATAAATGCAATGATGCGTTAGGACAAACCATGGCAACAAACACAGACAAACAAGCAAAACAACAATATACATACTGCAAGGTTCGCTTCAGCAACTCGCGGTTTGAGCTTTCGTATATCACGGAGGATGAGAGCATTCGGGCGGGCAATTTTGTTAGGGTGCCGTTCGGCAAAGAAAATGAAGAGCGGGTTGGACTGGTGATGCAAGTGATTTCGTGCACGAGCGAAGATGCGCCGTATCCGCCGGAAAAAACAAAGCATGTCTTCGAAAAAACCGAACAGCCGGAAGGCTGGGATGTACCAAAGCAAAAGAAAACGCTGGGAATGGCAGAGCCGCAAGCAGAATTGCAAATGCACGCTGAAACGCAAATGCACGCTGAAACGCAAATGCACGCTGAAACGCAAGTGCGCGCTGAATCGCAAGAACCGCAGGCGCGCTTTGAAATGCGAAAGAAGAAAAGAATCGGCAGCAAATGCATGGCCTTCGCTTTAGTTGTCATGCTTGTGTTTATAATCGGATCTATCAAACCTGATGAAAATGCGGACAGCGTGGAGTCTGCACCGCCGCAAACGAGTTACATCGATCCTGAGCGCGAAGAAGAGATAATGGAACAGGTTTTAAAGGAGCACTATTCCGGTGAAATGCCGATAGAAGGCATGCCGATGCGCGCATTGAAGTATACATCATTAGGCGAGCCGGATGAA
>CABQMM010000390.1 GCA_902465215.1 uncultured Bacillota bacterium | reverse complement strand
TACCGGGTTCGAATATCAGATCAACGAGGACATCAAGGACGGCGGGCTGAATAAGGCAGACATTTCAGCAATTATTGCTTTTGCGGAAAGTGACGAAATTACAGAGAGACTTTCCTCTGTTTCAAATCCGGGCGCAAATCCGGCGGAAAAAAGAGAGTTAATCGAAAGATACTCCCAGCACTTGAGAGAAAAAATTATCGCTGAGACGGCGAACGCTAAAAATCCGGATGCGCCGCTCACGGGTCTTAAAATTGTGGTCGATGCGGGCAACGGTGCCGGTGGCTTCTATGCAGAAAAAATCCTTGCGCCGCTGGGCGCGGATGTTTCGGCAAGCCAGTTCCTTGAACCGGATGGACATTTTCCGAACCACCAGCCGAATCCGGAAAACAAGGAAGCGATGGCATCCATTTCAAAACGCGTGATTGAAAGCGGAGCGGACTTTGGTTTGATTTTCGATACAGATGTGGATCGTTCATCGGCGGTTGACAAATACGGAAAGGAAATCAGCAGAAATGCCATCGTTGCGATGGCGGCAGCCTTGATTGCGGTGGAACATCCGGGAACAACAGTCGTTACGGACAGCATTACGAGTGATCAACTGACCGTTTACCTCGAAAAATGTCTGGGTCTGAAACATCTTCGATTCAAGAGAGGCTACAAAAATGTAATAAATAAGGCGATTGAGCTGAACGAATCAGGCATTGACAGCCAGCTTGCGATTGAAACTTCAGGTCATGCAGCATATAAAGAAAACTATTTCCTTGATGACGGTGCTTACCTTGCGACGAAGATTGTAATTAAAGCGGCGCAGCTTGCACAGTCAGGCGCAGGGATCGATGTTCTGCTTTCGTCTCTCGAAGAGCCGAAGGAAGCGCTTGAAATCAGATTTCCGATAAGCGGAAGTGATTTCGGTGCGTACGGTGAAAAGGTCCTGACGGATTTAAAGAAGTGGGCACTTTCGCCGGAGCAGGCTTCCGCAGGGATTTCGGTCGTTGAGCCGAACTATGAAGGCGTGCGGCTGAATTTCCGCTCGGAAGATACGGAAGGCTGGTGTCTCCTTCGCAAATCCCTCCACGATCCGATTATGCCGCTGAATGTTGAGGTGACCAAAGGAAGCTGCGAAAAAATATTGTGTATTATTAAAGTTTTTTTGCGCAATTATGAAAGAATTGTGGTAGAATAATCGTGCAGGCGATTTCCAATCGAGGAAGCCAGCTTGCGAAAATCAGAAAATTAGACAGAGTAGGGACGGCGCGTCAAGTGCCGACGGATGGGAAGTTGCCGTCGGACGAAAGCGAGAACAGCTATGCTGACACATTGCTGCGGTGCCGTGCCCGCATCCGCTGCTGCAATAAGGGATAAGAAAATCTCCGCTTGCGGCGACTGTCGCAATTTTAAGGAGGTTTTTTTATGAAAAAATTAGATGTTAAAACTATGGTTGTTTGTGCTGCTCTCATTGCGGCAGCAATCGTGCTTTCCAGGTTTCTATCGATAAACGCCTGGAATCTTAAAATCGGATTTACGTTCATTCCGGTTTTTCTGGCTGCATATCTTTACGGACCGATAGGCGGCGCGCTTGTCGGCGGAGTTGCGGATTTACTCGGAGCGACGCTCTTCCCAATCGGCGCATACTTCCCGGGCTTTACGCTGACCTGTGCACTGACGGGAATGGTCTATGGACTGCTCCTGCATAAGAAGCAGACACCGGTACGCATTCTTCTTGCAGTCGGAATTGTTCAGCTGGTACTTGGCTTACTGCTCAACACGCTTTGGATTTCGATTCTTTACGGCTCTTCGTTTGAAGCTCTGCTTGTTACAAGAGTGGTGCAGTGCCTGATTATGATTCCGGTTGAGTTCATTGTAATCGGCATGATGAGCAAAATGATGGCAAGACATAAGAGCAGTATAATTGCATAATAAGAAGAAAAGACGATGGTTTTGCTTCGGCGGCCATCGTTTTTTGCAAGTAGAATA
>CABQMM010000389.1 GCA_902465215.1 uncultured Bacillota bacterium | reverse complement strand
GCCAAGCTGAAGCGGGACAACAGCCTGATCGACGATATCCTGCGAGATGGTAAAATGTCAGAAGCACATCTGAGGATGCTGGTGGAGAAAATCCTTGTTCACGAGGAGGACGGCAAGCTGGATTTGGAGATTCGGCTGAAAGCGCCTTTTCGTGACCATCTCGACATCTTCGAAAATGGAGAGCAGACAGATTGCATCCCCTCAATGGATTTTGACTATGACCGGCTGGGTGCGGCGATCTATGGTGACTATTATGCAGGGTAGGTGATAACAGATGCGGGTATGGCTCTATGCGCGGCTGTCAAACGATGATGACCGTGAGATGAACTCTCTGCTGAATCAACGGGAGATCTGTCAGGCGTTTGCCGAGCAGCACGGGTACACCATCGTGGGACAGTCTTACGATGATAATGCAAGCGGCATGAATTTTAACCGCCGTGGGCTGGACAAGCTCACGGCGGCTGTAGACGCTGATATGATCGACGCTGTCATCGTGAAAGATCTATCCCGGCTTGGCCGCCATAAGACTCAGACCGCATTGTTCATCGACTACCTGCGGGAACGCCAAGTGCGGGTGATCTCTGCCACGGAAGGCGTCGATACATTCCGCGACGAAGATGACTTGATCATCGGTGTCCGTGGCCTGATGAATGATTATTACGCAAAGGATATCGGCAAGAAAATTCGTGCTGGATACCGGCAGAAGCAGAAAGACGGCATCGTGATCACGCCGCCCTTCGGCTACTGGAAAGACAAAAATACGGGGCAAATCAAGGTTGACACAGAAGCGGCGGTCACGGTGCAGCTCATCTATTCTCTGTACTTACAGAGGTGCGGGCAAAAAGAAATATCCCGCAGGCTCAACGTTATGGAACGAAAGACCCCGGCACAGCTCCGTGCCGAGCGGTGCGGCAGAGAAGTACGACAAACGCACAAAACCCGTGACGGCCAGTTTCTCTGGACTTATGCCAGCGTGAAAAACATTCTGGTGGAAGAAGCGTACACCGGTGTGCTGAACAACCACCGCAGAGAATACAACAACGGAAAAGCTAAGCATATAGACAAAACCGACTGGTATCGTCATGAGGATTTCTTTCCTGTGATCATAGGAAAACAGGAATGGGTACAGGTGCAGGCGTTGCTCAAGCGGCAGGCACGGCCCGCAAATGGCAATCAGGCCAAGCACCGTTATGCGGGACTGCTGACCTGCTGGGAATGTGGGAATACATTCATTCCTATGATCCGCTGCTGGAACGGCAAGAGCCGTGTGGAATATGTGTGCCGTGGATATCATCGGAATGGCAAGAGTTATTGCAGTTCCCACCGTATTCATGAGGAAACATTGGATGAACAGGTGTGGGCGCTTGTCTCCGCAATGCATGACAGCCGTGCGGAAGAACTGAAAAAGCTGGCACAAATGCAAAAAATGTGGGCGTTGAGGAAACCAATCCTCGACGCCCACATTTTGTCGTTACAGGGGAGAATACAGGGACTGGAGCAGGAGATAGATGAGATTGTGATGAAAAAGTTAATTGCCTTTAAAAACGTTTATTGTGACGATACTCGATAATCCCCCATATAACCCCGAACAAACCAAAAAATAGAACTACAGCAATTATACTGATTTCAAATGGAATATTTAATCTTGTATCTAATGCGTCGAGTGTGCTAATTGCGCCAAGAAGTGAGGCAATGTACAGAAGAACATTAAGAAGAATAGTGTTCCGATTCTTTCTTACTTCATTTTCCGTAGTCATGTAGGAGATCTTCAGTTTGGTGGCTTCTTTGCGATGTTGATATGATTGACTCTGGTAAATACAGCGAAGTAGATTGCTGGTTTCCACCGGGACTTTGGGCGCAAAGAAAAGATTTTCCAGATACAAATCGTTCCTCATAACATTGTTGAGGTCTTTGGTCTCTTCTGCATTTATGATTTGAAACAAATAAATGTACAGCTTTATTGATTCAAAAACAATT
>CABQMM010000388.1 GCA_902465215.1 uncultured Bacillota bacterium | reverse complement strand
TCCCATCCTTCATCACCTGTCCTCTCTGTAATTTCACGGCTCCCACCGCATCAATAATATCCCGCAGACTTTTTCATTCCCTCATAGTCTTCCTCTTCTTTCTCTCATCTGATCCGCCTCTCCGGCTTCGTCTGAATAGATCTTTTACTATTTTACCACATAATCAGAAAACCGGAAATCCAATTTCCACAAAATAATCCCTGCATCCGCAGTTACAGTTTTCTTTTATTCTGTTTTTTTCCTATTTACCTACCAACATAAAGGATATTTTTGTAATATTTTCTCCTCCGGGATGGATCCGTCGGGAAATTTCTGATGGTATTCCGCATCCATTTCCGATTTTTCCGCCAATTTTTCACATTTGTCCGTATAGTAAAGACATTCAGATCTTGTTCTCTCTTACTTTTTCACTCCCCTTTTGTAATCTCCCTTTTATTTTTCCGGAATCCTGTTTTTTCCTTTATAATCTCATCTGAACTCTGCATTTTTTCACGTTGTATCCAGTTTTCGCAGAATTTTATTAACCGAATCTCATTTATTTCCTTATAATAAATGGTTCATCTTTTCAAAAATTTATGTTATACTAAACAAGTTCGTGTCAAACGGACAAATACAATTTTATATCAAAGGAAGGTCTCTTATGGAAAACACCAAGAAAATCGACTGGTACACCCTGGCCTTCATGGCATTCTCCACGGTTTGGGGATTCGGAAACGTGCTGAATGGCTTCGTTTACTTCAACGGAGTACAGGTAATCTTCAGCTGGATTCTGATGTTTGCTCTCTATTTCGTGCCTTATGCCCTGATGGTAGGTGAGCTCGGCTCCGCGTTCAAACAGTCCGGCGGCGGCGTGAGCTCCTGGATCCACGAAACGATCGGCCCGAAATGCGCTTATTACGCTGGCTGGACTTACTGGGCTTGCCATGTAACTTACATCGCAAGTAAAGGAAGCGGCGGATTAAAGGCATTAAGCTGGATGGTATTCCAGAACGGCTCCACTTACGACACATTCCCGACGATCGCTGTACAGATGGCAACACTCGCTGTCTTCCTGTTCTTCTGCTGGGTTGCAAGCCGCGGCTTAAACCCGTTAAAGAAATTAGCGACGATCGCTGGTTCCAGTATGTTCGTAATGTCCATCCTGTTCATCTTAATGATGTTCGCAGCACCGGTCATCAACCCGAACGGCGGTTTCGTATCTGCTGATTACACAGTAAAAGGTCTGATCCCGCAGTTCAACGTGAACTACTTCACATCCCTTTCTATCCTTGTATTCGCAGTCGGCGGATGCGAGAAGATCTCCCCTTATGTAAATAAGGTAAAAGATCCGTCCAAGGGATTCCCGAAGGGTATGATCATGTTAGCCGTTATGGTTATGGTCTGCGCGATCCTCGGAAGTATTGCAATGGGTATGATGTTTGATCCGGCTGTCATCAACGAGAGCCAGGACAGCTTTAAGTCCTACGTTTCCAACGGCGCTTACTGGTCCTTCCAGAAGCTCGGTGAGTACTACCATGTCGGCAATCTCCTGCTCGTTATCTACGCAGCATGCAACGCCATCGGTCAGTTCTCCACACTTGTATTAAGTATCGACGCTCCGCTCCGTATACTTCTTGACAACGAGGATGCAAGACAATTCGTCCCGTCCGGCCTCTTAAAGTCCTTCGTACCGGGTGCTGCATCCGTTCTGACTCAGTTAAACAAACTGAACTCTGTAACCATGCCGCTTCGTTACTTGTGGGTATTCGCAGCATACATTGCTCTCAGAAAATCCCTCAACAAGTTCAACCCGGAGTACAAATTTACAAAGAACCAGACAGTTGCCCTTGTTGCAGGCGGCTGGTGCTTCTTCGTAACCGCAGCTTGCTGTCTCCTCGGAATGTATGTTGAAGGCGATATCGCTTCCACAGCATTAAATGTAATCACACCGGTAGTGCTCACAGCACTTGGTCTGATCTTACCGGAGATCAAAAAGCGT
>CABQMM010000387.1 GCA_902465215.1 uncultured Bacillota bacterium | reverse complement strand
TGCCGCCCAAAACTGCTCTTGATAATCTGCTTCCGAGATCCTTCAGAGAATCGTCTATTTCTGCCAACCTTGGCAGCTCGCTATAAACCTTCTCACTTCTTTCCTGTGCCTTTCTTTCAGCCTCCTGCCTTAAATAATCATAGTATTTATTCAAAATGGCCTGTGTGACCGTCGTTTTCTTATTTACATCTCTGCCGTATATGGCAGCGTCTTTTTTCCAATTTTCAAGTATTTTGTTTACATAATTCACATTTGGATTCGCGATTCCAACGGTTCTCTGGCAAGCGCCCAGAATCCGCTCCATCGAAAATCCCATCTCGTCCAGCCATCTGTCGATAATCTTCTTTTCTCCATCTGATGCTGTACGACTGACGATTCCGAGCGCATACATAATGCGCTTGTAATCACCGAATCGTTTGGTGAGTTTTTCCGTATGCGCATCCGCCTCTTCCGCAGTTTTAATTCCAAGTTCATGCCACTCTCTTATTACCGCTTCCAAATAACGAATGCTTGTTTTATCTCTTTCAAAGCAATACTCGACTGCTTTTTTTATGAGGTCCTCATCAATTCCATAATCGTCATGCCAGGAAGCGATGCTCTTCATTTCCTTTGCTGACAGCGGTTTGCCTTTTAAGTTTTCCGCAAAGCTAAACACTTCCTGCATATTGTCCCTGCACAAAATATCCGCAACGTTGAAATCCGAAATCCCTTTCTTTTTTTCTCCGGCAGGTTCTTCCGCCTGCACTGCCTGCGCCGATGTGCCTCCTGCAGAGGACATACCGCTGTACATCAATTCCCTGAGATTTATAAATTCAATGTCATAGCCGAGCATGGCTGCTTTTGGCTTACGGTCCACAATTTTAACTGCCCCCATTTTTGCCCAGTAATTCCATGCTTTGTCAACCGTTTCCGGCGATATTCCGAGCTCCCTTGCAAGACTCTCATGCGTCATTTCAAGGCCTTGTTTTGCATACAGTAAGGCATACAAATAGACTTTCACATAATCTCCCGGAGCTGCGGGCATATATTCATTTATGAAAATATTTTCTACATCCGTCGTTAAAAGATAGAAATCTTTTATCCTTCCGCTCTTGAAATTCATATTTCCCCCGTTGCCTTGCAATGCTGCCTGCTCTTATGGCATTCAAATTTACATTGCCTTATCGCTGAATTTAGTATATCTGGATACCCATGTCAATTCAATTTTTCCTGTCGGACCGCTTCTGTGCTTTGCAATGTTGATTTCGCATACGCCCGGTGTTTCGGTTTCCGGATTGTAATAATCGTCGCGGTAAAGGAAAATTACAATATCTGCGTCCTGCTCAATAGAGCCAGATTCTCTGAGGTCCGAAAGAATCGGCCGTTTATCCGGTCTTTGTTCCGGCGCTCTGGAAAGCTGAGAAAGCACAATAACAGGGCAGTCCATTTCTCTGGCAAGCAATTTCATGTTTCTGGAAATCGCACTGATTTCCTGCTGCCGGCTGTCTGCCTTTCCGTCAAACTTCATAAGCTGAAGATAGTCAACAACGACTAAGTCCAGACCCTGCTCTGCTTTGAGGCGACGACACTTATTGCGCATTTCCATCAGAGAGATGCCCGGCGTATCGTCAATTACAATCTTCGTGCCGTTCAAGTCGTTGGCAGCCATGGAAATTCTGTCCCAGTCCGTCCGGTCAAGATCTCCCTGTTTCAATTTCTGCATCTCAACCCTTGCCTGCATTGCTAAAAGTCTTTGACCGAGCTGCTCTTTACCCATTTCCAAACTGAAAATGATAACAGATGAACCTGCTTTTACCGCACTCTGCTGCGCAATGTTCAGTGCGAACGCTGTTTTTCCCATAGCCGGACGAGCCGCAACGATGACAAGATCCGAACGCTGCAGTCCGCTTGTCTTTTCATCCAGCTCTTTGAATCCTGTCGGAATCCCTACTATTTTATCTTTGTTTTTTGAAGCTTCGTCGATGATTCTGAGGTTTTCCAGTAA
>CABQMM010000386.1 GCA_902465215.1 uncultured Bacillota bacterium | reverse complement strand
GCATCGGTGTCTTCCAGTACATCGAACGGATAAAATCTTCAATCGGATTCTTGGCGTCTTTCGCCTTTGCTTTTGCGGTTTTCATCTGCTTTTCCAACATTTCACGCTTTGCCTTTTCGGACCATGCGTGCATGATAAGCGGGGTATCGCCAACGATCCGTACTGCGGCGCGTTTGACCTCAATGGGTCTAATTTCAATAACCTCAACATTTTTGCTCGTTGCCATTTTGTTCATCCTTTCCGTATTTCAAATTCGAGTAGCAAGTGACTTCACGCGCCGCAGTTCCGGTCGTGCCGGGTGGGTTGCGCGGGCAAGGTATTCAGCGATTGCTTCTTCGGTAATCCAGACCTTGCCGCCGGGTTTTCGCTGAATGTAAGCCAGATGCCCGCTGCTGCGCTCTGCATCCAGCGTCATAACGGTTATGCCAAGTCTGGCGGCTGCCTCCTTTCGGGTAAGTAGCGTACTCACGCTATATGCTCCTTTCTGTTTCTTGCCCATTCACGGCTCCCTGTGCTAAAATTCTCATAGAAGGGAGGTGAGATAATGGACTTCAAAATTGAACTCACATGTCACAAGTGCAAATGCTCATGTGAGCTGCGCCCAACGGACTTTAGCGAGCGCGAATCCATGGAATGCCCGAATTGCGGTCAGACGTTCCCATCTGGCATCTATAGCAAGCTAAAATCTGGCATCGTGCTTCTCGGTGAAATTCCTGAGGTAATCAAGGAAGATGAAGATTACCCGCTTGCCGATACGCTTTTTACTGCTCATGTAAAGAGCTTTGATGCCCTCCATGACCTATTCGGCGGTTCGTAAATCAAATTTTGACTCGGCGCAAACGACCTTTCGCTACTTCGAGCAGCATCTCTGCTTGTTGGAACGAAAGGTCGTTCCCTGTAAGCAGGCTGCAGATCTCGTTTGGAATGGAGATCAGCTTGTCGCGAGGGATGCTGGCAAGAACTTTGGATGGGGACTCTTCGTTCGCAAGCGCCACTGCTTTTTCCATTGTTTCGGTCATCTTGTTCGCCTCCTTTCTTCTCTCAGTCAATCTTGGAAAACAAATACTCAATGGATTGTCCATGGAAAAATTGATCTCTGATCGTGTTAATTTCCGACCAACTGAAATCTCCTTTTCCACTCACCTTGTCACGCACGCTACGGTCGGTTCTGTGGATTGCCCTTGCCAGATCCGAAATGGTAACGTTTTTACGCGCCATCTCTGCTTTTAAGTTTGGAAACATATTCTCACCTCTTTTCTCCACCGTCTGCGGTGGTTATGTGGAAATATTACCACCGTTAATGGTGGGTGTCAAGAAAAATTTCCTCCATGCACGGAAATTTTTCTTGTTTCTTTCCCCCGCGCATGGTATTATGTATTTATAAAAAATAGAGGGGTGATTTCCTTGTGGCTTGATAAACTTCGGGAAATGAAAAATGAATCTGGTCTTACGACAAAAGAAATTGCACATTTATCCAAAATTCCAGAACCGACTTTAGAGAAAATTTTCTCTGGGGCAACAAAGGACCCCAAGTTGGAAACAATGCGCCAGTTGGTAAGGGTTTTTGACCGTACACTAGATGACTTGGATGACAGTCAAAACATAAGAAAAAGCCCATTCACCATAGAGATGAATGGGCTTGATAGGAATGATCGTGAGATAATAATGCTTTTGCGGAAACTTACTCCCGATCAGAAGGTTGTTCTGATTGCTGCGCTAAAAGCAGCGATTCAACAAGATCCGTGAACACGTTCTGCTGTGCCGGGGTCAGCTGATGCAATAGTCTAAGAATCTGTGCGTCAAGGTATGACATTTCTTGGTCTTCCTCGGTCAGATCGGAAAAGAGTTCTGCCGCGAGAAGAGTTTTCAGACATGGTTGTCCCTCTGTATGCTTTTCGCTTTGCATTGTCTTGCTCCTTTATTTTTGCTGCCGGCGCATTTTCGATTATAGCATATTTTAGCAGAAAAAGCGGTTTTCGTGAAAATA
>CABQMM010000385.1 GCA_902465215.1 uncultured Bacillota bacterium | reverse complement strand
GCCCCGCCCGGGCAAAGGCGACCGCCGTTGTCGGCTTTCGCACTTCGCCGTGAAGAAGTCCGGGCGGCGCAGTCGGCTTTCGCGCTTCGCCGTGCGAAACTCCCAGCGGCGTGGTCGGCTTTCGGGCGGCCCCCAAGGGGGCCCGCAATCTCTGGAAGCCCCTGGCTGGAGACCGCCGCGCCCTCTCGCGTGAATTTCCGACAAATTCAGGCCCGGGGGTATCCGGAACCAAAATACAAAATGACCGCCCTGACGGACGGTATGATGGGAAACGAAGCGGTGATTTCACAAAAGACAAAGCAGGACAAACGAAAAGCACAGACTCGGCGTGAATCTGTGCTTGATGCATTCATTGCGGCTTATTCTGCTTTGTTCGTTCCTCAAGAAAGCAAATGCTGTTCAGATAATCCTGTTCGACTTCGCTGAGGGTTCTGGCTTTGTACTTTCTGTACTCTGTTTCTGCTTTCTTCATAGCCTCCTCGTGCGTCACCGTACCATTGCCAATGAGCAGCGGATCGCCATTCATAGTCAGAATTCTGTCCAGATGTGCTGACCAGTCTGCCATGGTCATGGGCTGCTCGCGCTCTGCCTGACGTTCTGCAAAATCCAGATAACCGGAGACAAGCTGCCCCATGGAACGCATTTCCTTCTCGCTCAGATAGTTCTTGGCGATTCTGGCTTCCTGCAATGTAGGCTGTAAACCGGAGAATGTAGTCAGCCCCATGAACTCCTTTTCGGCATCGGCGCGATGCATGATGGTTTCGGCTGCGGTTTCGCCATGCACGGCGTAATGGATTTTGTTCTGCACCTTTTTGAAGAACGCAATGGATATGGCGGCATTGGGATCATAGTCGATGCTGGTCGCATAAATTTCAAGCACCTGCCGATAGAAGACCTTTTCGGAAGCACGGATGTCACGAATGCGTTCGAGCAGTTCCTTAAAATAGCCGCCGCCACCGAGATTCTTCAACCGGTCGTCATCCATGGCAAAGCCTTTTTTCAAATATTCCTTCAAGATGCCGGATGCCCAGATGCGAAACTGAACGCCGCGCTGAGATTTTACGCGATAGCCCACGGAGATGATGACGTCGAGGTTGTAGAACACCACGGGCTTATCGGAATTTGGAACGTGCATTTTTTGCACATTGCTTTTTTCATCCAGTTCGCCTTCAGAAAACACCTTCTGGATGTGCCTGCTGATGACGGATCTGTCGCGCTGAAAAAGCGTGGCCATTTGCTCTCTGGTAAGCCACACGGTATCCTGATCGAAGGTAGTCTCTACCTTTGTCAGACCGTCGGCTGTCGTATAGATAATCATGTTGTTTGCCATGATTCGATTTTCCTCCCGGTTATCGTAGATCACCTGTTCCATTATACCATAAAAGTTGATCAAAGCGTAAAAAAACTTGAAGATATATCCGTCAAAGGAGGACTCATGAACACTCAGATGAATCTACAGCGGATCAGCGTCGATCGCCTGAAGCCCGCGAAATACAATCCCCGCAAAGACCTGAAGCCCGGCGACCCTGCCTATGAAAAAATCAAACGCAGCCTGCATGAGTTCGGCTATGTGGATCCCGTCATCTGGAACGAGGTCACGGGCAACATCGTGGGCGGCCATCAGCGCTATAAGGTGCTGACGGCGGAAGGCGCGACGGAGATCGACTGCGTGGTCGTTCATATCGAGAACCCGCAGGAAGAAAAAGCGCTGAACATTGCGCTCAATAAGGCGGTTGGCGAGTGGGAGCCGGTCGCCCTGGCGGAGCTGCTCAACGATCTGAAGCTCAGCGGCTATGACGTGGACGCAACCGGCTTTGACGCGGCGGAAATCGACGATCTGTTCAGCAGGGTTCACGATAAGGACGTTAAAGAAGATGATTTTGACGTTGGAGCGGAATTAAAACAGCCCTGTTTCAGCAGAATGGGCGACGTGTGGCATTTGGGCAGGCATGCCGTCATCTGTGGCGATACGACTCTGCCGGAAACCTTCGAG
>CABQMM010000384.1 GCA_902465215.1 uncultured Bacillota bacterium | reverse complement strand
ATAAGCTTGTGTTCCGTGCTGCTCCGCAGAGGGAAGAGCTTGTGGTTGAGTCACAGCTTCCGCCGGACTTCAAACGAATAAAAGAGACTATTTTTGGAAATAATACGAGGTGAACGACAGAATGAAAAATGTTTTGGAATGGATAAAGGATATATTGATTGCCGTTGTAATTGCGGCACTGATACTTGTTTTTCTGAAGCCGATTATCGTGCAGCAGCAGTCGATGGAGCCGAATTTTCACGCGGGAGATTATCTTTTGACGAGTCGGCAGGCATATCGCTTTTTCGGAGACCCCGAGAGGGGCGATGTCATCGTCTTCCGCTCGGAGCTTTTGGATGATGAGGGCAATGAGAAGTGTCTGATTAAGCGCGTTATCGGACTTCCGGGCGATGTAGTGGAAATAAAATCCGGCTATGTCTATGTGAACGGCGAGGAAATTGACGAGCCATATGTAAAGGAGCAGGGCATTTCGGGCGAGATGGACGCGGTGACAGTGCCGGAAAACGAGCTTTTCGTCATGGGTGACAACCGCGGCGTGAGCGAGGACAGCCGCTCTGCGAGAGTCGGAACGATTTCGGAGGATATGATTGTCGGCAAGGTATTCGTGCGTCTGTATCCGTTTAACAGCATAAAAACATTTTAATTCTGTCAGCTTTTAGATGAAAATGGGGGATAGAATTGACGGAATTGAAAAGATGGGTGGCAAGAATCCTAGCGGCGTGCTTTGGCACAGCGCTGGCAGTTGCTGCCTTTCTGAATTTTGAGATTTTTGAGATAAAAGGCGTATCCATGCTGCCGGAGCTTATGCCGGGACAGCATGTGTTAGTCAAAAAGGGAACGGCAGACGATTTGAACCTTGGGGATTTCGTGCTTTACGAGACTCCGTTTTATGATTTTGATTCACAAAACGGCGGCAAAAGTGTCCGCAAGGTAACGGGCATAAAGGATGGCGAAGTCAGACTCTCCTGTTCGCCGGATGCTGTGCAGGCGCAGACACTGACGCTTCCGAAGGAAGAGATTTTGGGGAAGGTGATTTTATGGCAAAAAAAGAACGAAAGTTAGTTGCAAACAATAAAAAAGCTTACCACGATTATTTTATCGAGGAGACCTACGAGGCGGGCATCGTCCTTACGGGAACGGAAATTAAGTCCGTCCGTCAGGGCAAGGTCAGCATCAAAGAGAGCTATGCGAAGATACAGAACGGTGAGCTGATTCTTTACGGAATGAACATCAGCCCTTATGAGCAGGGCAATCGCTTTAACACCGACCCGCTGCGCGACCGCAAGCTGCTGCTGCACAAGCAGGAGATCCGCAAGCTCATCGGGCAGACGACGCTCAAAGGCTTGACGATCGTGCCGCTCAAGATGTACATAAACGAGGACGGGCTGGCAAAGGTGGAGATCGGGCTGGCACGCGGCAAGAAGAATTACGACAAGCGCGAGGATATCGCTAGGAGGGACGCGAAGCGGGACATTGACCGCCGCATGAAAGTGCATGGATGATGTAACCTTTCGGGCGTCTGTTTTGAGTTATTTATGAGAGGGGCGCTGAAAACAAAGGCGCGAGTTTCGAGATTTTATGGGATTATAGGAAAAATAAGGGGATGTAAAGGTTTCGACGGGGGTGTAGAAGCCGGATAAGCGAGCGGTAGTTGGCTCAGACTACCTTAAAAAGGGCCCGTTAAATATAAACGCTAAAAATAACAACAATTTCGCATTAGCAGCTTAGTCTGCAGCGCCTAGGAGCGCATGCGCGTCGGCCATGGTTCACCCGTAGACCATGATACCGGCGTCGACTATACGGGAAAACCTGCAGGGAGTTCTCGGTACCTCGCAGGGAACAACGAGATAGCGGAGGCGGCAGCCTGTTAATGGGCGGCCGCCGACGCGAAACACCAAATCATTAACTGCGCTCGGAGAAATTCCTGTGGAAATGCTTTCGGACATGGGTTCGACTCCCATCATCTCCACCAATTTAATCGCAGGTCGAACCCCTGAGG
>CABQMM010000383.1 GCA_902465215.1 uncultured Bacillota bacterium | reverse complement strand
ATGCGAAGATTAAGCTTTTGCAGAGAATGAAGGATCAGGCAGAAATCATCATCTGTATTTATTCGGGGGACATTATCAACAGCAAGACAAGACAGGATTTCGGAATTACATATGACTTGGAAGTTCTGAGGCTGATTGATATTTTCAGAAAACACGATTTGAAGATTAACAGCGTTGTCATTACGCGCTATGAAGACGCTCCGGCGGTCAATATGTTCATCAATAAATTAGAAAGAAGAGACATCAAAACCTATAAACATTTTTATACCAAAGGCTATCCAACGGATGTGGAGACCATCGTAAGCGAAGAGGGTTACGGGGCAAACCCGTACATTGAAGTGACGAAACCGCTCGTGGTTGTAACAGGACCGGGCGGCGGAAGCGGAAAGCTTGCGACCTGTCTTTCTCAGCTTTACCACGAATACAAACGCGGCACGAAGGTTCGCTATGCGAAATTTGAGACCTTCCCAATCTGGAACATTCCGCTCAAACATCCTGTAAATATTGCGTACGAGGCAGCGACCGCAGACTTGAAGGACGTCAATATGATTGACTCCTATCATCTGGAAGCATATGGCGAAATGGCGGTTAATTACAACCGCGACCTTGAAGTTTTCCCGGTGGTTAAGCGAATTATCGAAAAGATTACAGGAGAGTCGGAATACCAGTCGCCGACCGATATGGGCGTCAACCGCGTCGGATTTTGCATTACAGACGATGAGGCAGTGAAAGAAGCCTCTATTCAGGAAATTATCCGCAGATTCATGATTGCGAAATGTGATTATAAAAAAGGAAAAATTACTGAGGAAGCACTGGAACGCTCGGAACTTCTGATGAAAGAAGTCGGTGCCTGTGAAGAGGACAGATGCGTTGTAATTCCGGCGAGAGAGTATGCGGAGGCGAAGCGCAATCTGAATAAGAAATATCTGAATGTCGTTGTTATGGCAATGGAAATGCCGGACGGAAGCATTATCACCGGAAGAAGCAGCCGCAGGATGGTTGCCGCAGGCGCAGCTCTCCTGAATGCGATTAAGAAAATTGCAGGCATTCCGGATGATTTATATGTAATCGCACCGAATGTTTTTAACAGCATTCAGCAGCTAAAGGGCGAGATCCTGCATCACGATCGGACAAGCCTCAATGTAGAAGAGATTCTCACAGCGCTTTCGATTTCTGCAGAGACAAATTCCTGTGCAGAAAAGGCAGTCAAAATGCTTGAACAGCTCAACGGCTGCAAAGCACACTGCACGGCGATTCTGAGTGAACGCGACGAACAGACGCTCAGAAACATGGGTATTGATGTTACTTGCGATCCGGAATATCTGACGACAAATCTTTATTTCGCATAGAAAATTTTGCACAAAAAAGGCGAACCGCCAAGTGGGAGAGTCAATCCACTTGGCGGCGGTCTTCTAATGCTTTTAAGTTGCTTTCTCTAATCTTATCCCCTTCTATCAATTTTTCGGAAAACTCAATCAGCCGACCCTTAGAGAAGGGAGACATCTGCCGATAATTTTCCATAAGCTTTTCGTCATTTTCACTGTGTGTTCTGGAATAAGCAACCTCGCTCAGAAATTTTCCAATATCAGGCTCGAAAAGTAAGTCCATTCGTATTCTAAAGAACTTTGCAATAACATACAGCGTTTCGGCATCAGGGATTCGGTTTCCGAGTTCATACTGTGTGTAAGATGAACGCGTCAATCCTATGAGTTCCGACATATCGTTTTGGGTAATGTTTTTGCTTGCGCGCAAAAGCTTCAGATTCCGACCGAGGCATTTCTGTGCAGAAACTTCCATCGTTCGTTCCTCCTTTTATCAAATACAAATTGAACATTGAGATACACTTTAACTTTCTATTTATAACACTTTCAACACATTACAAGTTTGACATAAAAATACCGAAAAATATAGTGGATTTAGAGAATCTTTGCGGAAACTTAACGAAGAGCCTGCTTCCTTTGGCAGTCTTTTTTTCGCACCGCAAAAAAAACATAAGTTTT
>CABQMM010000382.1 GCA_902465215.1 uncultured Bacillota bacterium | reverse complement strand
CGGAAAATATGAAGGCTATATCACGATTGCAGACCAGATTAAGGACGACGCGGCAGAGGCAATCCGCGGCTTGAAAGCAAGGGGAATCAAGACGGTTATGCTGACAGGGGACAGCAGAGCGGTTGCGGAAAGCGTCGGCGCAAAACTCGGAATCGACGAAATCCACGCGGAACTTCTGCCGGAAAATAAGGTAGAAGAAGTCGAAAAACTGCTTGCGGCGAAATCGCCGAAAGGAAAGCTTATGTTCGTCGGCGACGGCATCAACGATGCTCCGGTTCTTGCCAGAGCAGATGTCGGGGCTGCAATGGGCGGACTGGGTTCGGATGCAGCCATTGAAGCGGCGGATGTTGTCATCATGACGGACGAACCATCGAAGCTCCTGAGCCTGATGGATATCGCAAGAAAGACACTCAGCATCGCGAAACAAAATGTAGTATTCGCATTGGCAGTCAAGCTGGTGGTACTGGTACTCAGTGCAATCGGTCTCGTGGACATGTGGGCCGCAGTATTTGCAGATGTCGGTGTATCGGTAATTGCCATCCTCAACGCGATGCGCGCGCTGAAGGTTGAATAAAAAGAAAGGCGGTAAGAAAAATGTTAAATCTTCTTGTGCTTTATAAAGCAGAAAACGGCGAGATGCTTCGCAGGTTCTATGAAGAGGTGAAAGCAGCCGGAATTATTGAAAAGTCCAGAGAGGAAGCAGGAAACCTGAGATATGATTATTTCTTCTCTGCTGATAAGGAAAATGAAATTTTACTTGTAGAAAAGTGGGAGAGTCCGGAGGCTCAGCAGGAACACAGCAAACTTTCACATTTCGCTGAACTTGGAAAGATTTAGGAAAAATATAACATACAGACAAAAGCTGAAGTTCTGTAGGCTTTAGAAAGAAAAAAGATTCCGAAGGATTAACCTTCGGAATCTTGATTTTTTTGCGTATCGTGGCAGCAGGAGCAGGTGCATCCCGCCGCGTGGTTTTTATGAGTGATGTGCACGAAAGCAATATCGAGAATATCCATGACATGCTGGTCGTCGAGAGAGTAGAAGATATTTTTGCCCTCACGGCGGCTTTTTACGAGGTCATCATCTTTGAGCAGCTTGAGCTGGTGCGAAACCGCGGATTTTGTCATATTGACCGCCTCGGCGATGTCGTTGACGCAGACTTCATTATCAGCTATCGTGCAAAGTATTTTCATTCTTGTTTCGTCGCCGAGCACTTTGAAAAAAGCAGCGGCGCTTCCTATGAGTTTTTTTGAAATATGATTCATCGATTTTCCTTACTGAAAAGTAAAGCCAAGATACCGGCTTTACTTTCCTTTTTCATAATAAGATTTCATTTCGCCGTCCGGCACCATGCTTCCGCCGGTCGCCCATAAAATATGGTTTGCATTTTCCATTTTATCCGCAAGGCCGTTTGCCTCAAGATATGCCTTCGCGGAGGAAACCAGCGCAGGACCTGTAAAGGAAGCGCAGGAGGACGGTTCGATATAAATTTTTTCTCTGTCCGCAAGCTGCGTCAAGAAAGGATAGAGCTTTTCGTCCGAAATTGTATAGCAGCCGTCCAGCAAAGTTTCCATAACAGTTCCGACTAGACGGGAAGCTCTGCCGACAGCAAGGCCGTCTGCATCTGTAATGCCGTCAACGCCGATGTCAGCGCAGCAGATTCCATCATGCAGACCTGTTGCAAGACCGAGCGTCATGCAAGGTGCATGGGTCGGCTCTGCGAAGAAGATGTGCACATTGGAGCCGTAAATTTCTTTCAGTCCAAACGCAACTCCGCCCGGAGCGCCGCCTACGCCGCAAGGAATGTATACAAAGAGCGGATGTTCTTCATCGACGATAATTCCGTTCTTCTCGAATTGCGCTCCGATTCGTTTCGCAGCGACTGCATAGCCCAAGAACAAATCCGAAGAACCTTCGTCGTCCACGAAATGGCACATCGGGTCGCCAGCCGCTTCGCGGCGTCCCTGAGCAACCGCCACCTGATAATCGTTCGGATATTCG
>CABQMM010000381.1 GCA_902465215.1 uncultured Bacillota bacterium | reverse complement strand
GACAATTCCGAATGGTAACATTCGAAATGGATGCTGCGATACCGCCAATACATGAGAAATTCGTTTTGTCTGATTGAATTTCAATCTTCCCGTAGTTTTTGCAGCCCAGAATTTCTGCGCCGCGTTCTGCGATCTGCACGATGCCGCCTGCGTTTGCGTTATTTGACCAATCGGTTCCGTTAAAGGTTGGCAAAATACTGCCATAGTTTTTGCAGTTAATCACCTTGCCGCCGACCAGCCAGCGTGCAACCGACGCGTTCTTAAAGGTGCAGCTTTCAGCCAAGGTCAAGTCTCGGATTTCACCGGTTACGGCATTAAACAGATATGGAACATTCAGATTGGAGATCGTCTTTCCGTTTCCGTCATAGGTACCGGCAAATCCATAAGTCGTATTTGCTCCACCAATGCTGTTCATCGATTTGCCGGTCATGTCCAAATCTTCGGTCTGTTTATAATATGCGCTTCGATATGGCTCTTTCTGGCTGTTTGTTGCTAACGCGACCAGATCATCCGCTGTCTCGATCCGGTACGGGTCTTCTGCGGTACCACTTCCGTAAAACGGCTCTTGAGTCGCTGTCACCCAGTAGGTTCTTGTTGCCTGACCATTTTCCGCGGTAATCTTATATGCTGCCATTTTACCGCCCCTTAAATCCAAAGGCTCTGCCTGTGCCTGAGCTCCTTTACTCAAGGTTACTTTCGGCTGAACCTGTGATAAGTCAACGCTCTTTGGTAAGCCGGTTACACGGATATAGTCACCATAGGATTCATCTATCACGCCCTGCACTCCGGCAATGGCAAAGGATTTGACCTGAACCGCAGAGGACTGTTCTCCGTCCGCAAGCGGCACAAATTCCGCATAGACGGTTCCGTCTGCATATGGCGCACGGAAAGTCAGCAGGTTCGTCTCTGCATGAACTTCCTTGACCGAATAGCGTACTTCTTCAGTCTCGTCCGGTAAAGTTGCCATGATATAGGCATTCGTGACCTTATATCCCTCTTCCGGATACGCATAGCAGGACCAGTCATCGGTAGCAATCGCACTCGGGTTTGTCTTAATTTTTTTGATCGTTCCATGCTCACTTGCTCCGGTTGTAACATCGTGCCGTCTCCGACTCTTTACCGTAAAAGTCTTGCCGGTCGTATCGTTACCAGAATTGCTGATGGTAATCCGGATTTCGCCGTTTGCCTTATACCAATTTACCACTGCGCTGACGCCATCTGAATTGATCGTCGCACAACTGTCTTTTGGTTCACAATAGTCGGACTCAATCTTTAGTATTCTACCTGTGCAGCCCTCAAGCTTCAGTTCCGAAGCTTTCGCCACGTTTTCCCTCACAGTCAATCCAATTCCAGTATCCTTATATTCATCCACTCCCTCCTGATAGGAAAATCTCGTCCATTGGCCATAGTTATATAAAAGTGTCTTAAAATAGGGTGCATCATATATAAAAGAAAGGAAATATTCTTTCGTTTTTCCACCAATTGCAATTGTCAGTTTCAATTCCGTCGGACTATCTTTCTCCCATGCCCATGTATTTGTTGTCGTCCCATTAAGAGTTATAGACATATTATCAAATCCGATAGTCTTTTCTTCTTCATCAATAAGCGTAATTCTTTCACTAATCTTGCTTAATGATCGAAAGGATTCGATAGTCTTGCAAGTTGCAGTACATTTTTCATTGTCAGTTGTAAAAGAATATGCTGCAATTATTTTCCCTTTTTTATTATACGCAGTATAATTAATCTTCGCAATCTTGCTGAAGCTATCTTCCTCCGCCCAAGCCTGATCCACGCCCCAGCTTCCGATGCCCATGCCGGTAAACACCATGACAAAGGCAAGCATGAGGGTTAGTATTTGTTTCGTCAGATTTTTGTTTGTTTTTCTCATTCTTTTTCTTTCGTTCCTTTCACTCGTATTTCGCTTTGAGATGGCTCAGCCCGATTGCCTCACGCTCCCCTGCGATTATCTATGTAAACACTCTATTTGTGTAGTGGTCTTGCTATT
>CABQMM010000380.1 GCA_902465215.1 uncultured Bacillota bacterium | reverse complement strand
GAAGCTGCAAAGTTCCACACGGTGGAGTGGGTATTGGGGTATGATGCCGACGCTATGAAAACAGAGAAGCAGTTTTATGTTACCGGTATCAACTGCTCAGATAGTCCCGCCTCCGCCGCCGAGCAGTTCCGCGCTACCAAGGAGACATGGAAGAAGCCCGGCGGTATTGTCTGCTTTCACGGGTATCAGTCCTTTGAAGCAGGCGAGGTCACGCCCGACATCGCACATGAGATCGGTGTCAAGCTGGCAAAGCAACTGTGGGGCGACCGCTTTCAGGTTGTCGTTTCCACTCATACGAATACCGGCAAGATCCATAACCATTTCTGTCTCAACAGCGTGTCGTTTACGGACGGCAAACGGTATTACGACCAGAAAGCAACCTACTACAAAATGCGAGAAGTATCGGACGATCTTTGCGAGGATTACGGACTGTCGGTGATCGAAAATCCCGGTCGCGGCTCCAAGCAGTACAAAGCATGGCTCGGCGACAAGGACGGCACTTCCCGGCGCGACGCGGTACGGACGGACATCGACGCTGTGCTTGAATATGCGACGAGCTTCCGGCAGTTTCAAATCGAGATTCAGAACCGGGGATATATTCTGGAATACCGCGGGAGCTTTCTCCGCATCCGACCGGACGAGGGAAAGAAATTCTTTCGCCTTGATCGTCTTGGTGACGGATATTCCGAGGATGAGATACGGGAGCGTTGCCGCTGTAATTACGAAAACAGACCGCGCCCGGTTCGTGCGGCATTTGTTTACCAAAAACGGGAGCGCGCAACGGGTATCGTAGGGCTTTACCGCCACTATGCGTATCTCTTAAAGCACTTCCCGCATGAGGTGCGCCCGTTTGACCGGACGGCGTATGCGGCAATGCGGGAGGACGCAAGAAAAATGAAACGGTACAGCGAGGAAGCCAAGCTCCTTGCCGCCAATGACATTGTGACGGCAGAGGACTTGCAGCACTTTACGGAGAATATCGGAACCCGTTTCAAAACTCTTGCGTATGAGCGCGCGAAACAGCGCAACCGCCTGCGGCGAATGCACGACAGCACCGCTATGCAGCCTACCAAGGAAATCATTTATGACCTGACCGCACAGATGGCGGGACTGCGCCGGCAGATGAAGCTGTGCGAGGACATTGCCGAGCGGTGCGGAGTGATCGAGATGGTGGTCAATGAGATCGAGCGCGGACAAATTGCCGAAAAAAAGAAACCTGCGGAAAAGAAAAAATGCGAAAAAGGGATTGACATTTGATAGCATTTGTGCTATCATAATAATGGAACGAATGAAGCAACCCGGAGAAGAAAAGAATATGTACAGCATTGAGTTTTACGAGAAGGAAAACGGTGAGTCCGATGTATGGGACTTTCTTGAAGAACTGCGGGAAAAAGCAGCGACAAATAAGGACGCACGAATACAGTATCGTCAGATAACACTGTATATTGAACTTCTTCAAAACAACGGAACGCGGCAACCGGACAATATTACAAAGCATATAGAGGAAAACATTTGGGAGCTGCGTCCGGGGAACAATCGTGTGTTTTATTTCTATTACGAGAACAACACCTTTGTCCTGCTTCATCATTTCCGAAAAAAGGCGCAGAAGACACCGCAGAGAGAAATTGAACAGGCGAAAGCAGAACGCAATGATTATTTACGCCGAAAGGAGGCTGTAAAGAAATGAAAACATGGGATGCGTATAAGGATCATGTAAAAAAGGTTGATCCGGATGCAAAACGGGACATTGAGGAAATGGAGAACATTGCCGCCATCGTCAGCAAGATGGTGGAAAAACGGAATGATCTCGGAATCACGCAAAGAGACCTTGCCGCAATGTGCGGAATTCCGCAGTCCTCGGTGGCGCGAATCGAATCGTTTCAGACAACACCGAATCTGGATACCCTGCTGAAGATCATGCAACCGCTTGGTCTGAAGTTGGTGGTTGCACAGGCAAACGAATAAGCAAAAGTCAGGGCGGCAAAAATGTTGCCCTGATTTTTTAT
>CABQMM010000379.1 GCA_902465215.1 uncultured Bacillota bacterium | reverse complement strand
TGATCCGAGGGCACGCAAACACTTTGGTTACAGACCTTCCGGGAATTTATTCGATGTCGCCGTATACGAGCGAGGAAATCGTGACGCGGCAGTTTTTGCTTGCGGACAAGCCGAAAGGAATTATCAACATTGTCGATGCGACGAACATCGAGAGAAATCTGTATCTGACGATGCAGCTCATGGAGCTTGATATACCAATGGTTTTGGCACTTAACATGATGGATGAAGTGCGCGAGAACGGAGGAACCATTCGTGTGAATGAGATGGAAGCGATGCTCGGGATTCCGGTCATTCCGATTTCGGCAGCGAAAAATGAAGGAATCGGCGAATTGATTGACCATGCACTTCATGTGGCGCAGTATCAGGAAAAACCGGGGCGCACGGATTTTTGTGACCCGCAGGAACACGACGGTGCGGTCCATCGCTGTCTGCACGGCATTATGCATCTGATTGAGGACCATGCGGCAAATGCGGGCATTCCGATTCGATTCGCTGCGAGCAAGCTTGCGGAAGGTGATGAGCGAATTCTTGAGAAACTGAAGCTCGAGCAGAATGAAAAGGAAATGCTCGGGCATATCATTCGTCAAATGGAAGAAGAACGCGGGATGGACCAAGCGGCGGCAATTGCCGATATGCGATTTTCTTTCATTCAGCAGATTTGCGAGGAAACGGTCGTAAAGCCGAGGGAAAGCAAAGAACACGCGCGTAGCGTGAAAATAGATAAGATTTTGACGGGAAAATATACGGCGATTCCTGCTTTTGTAGGGATTATGGGACTGGTGTTTTGGCTGACCTTCGGGATTATCGGCTCGTGGCTTTCAGAAATTCTCGACATGGGCATCGGCGCATTGACGGACATTACCGATATGGCACTGAGCACCTATGGAATTAACCCGGTTGTGCATTCGCTCGTGATTGACGGAATTTTTAAAGGCGTGGGAAGCGTGCTGTCGTTCCTGCCGATTATCGTGACGCTGTTTTTCTTTCTGTCGATTCTCGAGGACAGCGGATATATGGCGAGGGTGGCCTTTGTCATGGATAAGCTTCTTCGTAAAATCGGTCTTTCGGGGAGAAGCATTGTGCCGATGCTGATCGGTTTTGGCTGCACGGTACCGGGAGTCATGGCAAGCCGAACACTGCCGTCGGAACGCGACCGCAAAATGACGATTCTTTTGACGCCGTTCATGAGCTGCTCGGCGAAACTGCCGATTTACGGATTTTTCAGCGCAGCATTTTTTCCGCAGAATAAAGCGCTTGTGATGATAATCCTGTACTTTACGGGGATTTTTGTCGGCATTCTGTTTGCGCTGCTGGCACGCGGCGTAGCCTTTAAGGGAGAACCGGTTCCGTTTGTTATGGAACTTCCGAACTATCGACTGCCGGGCGCAAAAAATGTAGGACAGCTTCTTTGGGAAAAAGCAAAGGACTTTTTGGAAAGGGCGTTTACGGTCATTTTCGTTGCGACAATTGTGATTTGGTGCTTGCAGACCTTCGACACGAGATTGAATGTGGTATCTGATTCACAAGAGAGCCTTTTGGCGATGCTTGCCGGAGTGATTGCGCCGGTTTTCGCGCCGCTTGGCTTTGGAGACTGGAGAATTTCGACAGCCCTCATTACCGGCTTCATGGCAAAGGAAAGCGTTGTTGCGACTCTGACCGTTTTAACGGAGGGAATCAGCATTACATCACTTTTGACCCCGCTTGCGACGGCGGCTCTTTTAGTGTTCTGCCTGTTGTATACCCCATGTGTTGCGGCGATTACATCGATTAAGCGGGAACTTGGCGGAAAATGGGCTGTGCTCGTTGTGATTTTGCAGTGCGTGATCGCGTGGGTTTGTGCACTTGCGGTTTATGCGGCCGGCGGAATCCTGCTGTAGGAGGTAAAATTATGAACTTTGCAACGATTGTTGTTTTAATCATGATAGGAGCCGCGCTTTGCGCGGCTGTCTTTTCCATGATTCGCGGCCGCCGGAAAGGAAGCTGCGGTGGGTGCTCAGGCTGTTGTTCGGGATGTCCG